>JBFHGF010000459.1:0-2724 GCA_041583335.1 Bacteriovoracaceae bacterium | reverse complement strand
CTTTTCATACATTGCCAGATGCAATGATAACTTTCTCTGTTATGAACTAAGTGATTGAAAATAAGAATGAAAATAGAAGAAGATAAAAGAAAATGATTCTGCGGATTCTATTTTATAGCCCCACCGTAGTGGGGCAGTTTAAAAAAGTTGCGAATAATTGGCTGCCGTTGTAATGGCCTTTACTCTTAGAGGGTAGGGAATAAATGGCGCCAAAGTTTCACCGAGTTTAATATCGCCCTTACTTAGTCCATTGAAGATAAATGATGAATTCGCAGATTCCTCACTACAAATCATGACTTCCAAAGAGGGATGAGTGTGCACGATCTGCACTTCTTCAATTGTTAACCCACGCTTTCTGGCCTGGAAACAAAGTCTTGTGATTTCACCTCTTAGCTCTTTTAGGGATGCCCCTTGATATGGCCCTCCGTGATGGATCTTAGAAACAAAGTTTTCCTTTTGTGAGTTAAGAATTTTTATTTGAGTTACTTCATGGGGATAGATATTTATCCAGCTCTCTTGAATAAGTTCCCAGTCGTATTCTTTATTTTCTTTAATGATTTGATTGTGAAAGTAGGAAGTCTTTTGCTGAATGTATTTAAGGGCATCGTAATCGAGTGCTCTAAAGGATGAGCCTTGGGTAAATTTAATTTCTGTATCTCTTAGAAACTTGAGACGAAGGGCCAAGGGGGGGCGTTTTCCTTCCCAGCGTAGAAAGAATTTCTGCCAAAACTCTGTCTGAATCAAAAGAGTAGGTAACTTAAAAAAATCAGTAATTAGACTCCAATACATTTGCGTCTCCTTGGGAGACGAATCGGTGTATTAAGAAAGCGGGTTGAAGGTTCGTTGTTGTGGGGGGCCAAGGGGGAAGAAATTGCAGTTTACAGTTAGAGGTTAGCGGTGACTGTGACCGTCACCGTTCACCGCTAACTGATAACCGTTAACAGTTTATACTTTTCCCTTCAGCTTTAAGGTCTTTGATCGCTTGAATAATTCTCTCGGTCATTCCATTTTCAGCTTTCTTTGACCAGGCACGAGGATCGTAGTGAGACTTAGATCCCACTTCTCCTTCAACTTTGAGAACTTTGTCATAGTTGGTGAACATATGTTCAACAACGGGACGAGTGTAGGCGTATTGAGTATCGGTATCAATATTCATCTTAACGACACCGTAACCTAGAGTTTCGTGAATTTCGGAAAGCTCAGAGCCTGATCCTCCGTGGAATACTAGCCAGTGAGTGTGATCGGCACCAAGTTCATTCATAACCGCTTCTTGTCCCTTCTTTAGGATTTCTGGACGAAGCTTAACATTTCCTGGTTTATAAACTCCATGAACATTTCCGAAAGTGGCCGCATACATGAATGGACCAATAGGGCGTAGTGTTTTGGCCACTTCCACCATTTCTTCGGGAGAAGTGTAGAGCTTATCTGCTGGTGCATCTTCATTATTTACTCCATCTTCTTCACCACCTACAATTCCGGTTTCAATTTCGAGGATGACTCCAATTTTTGCCAAACGAGTGTGAAGTTCTTTGGATACGGCCAAGTTTTCCTTTAAAGGAAGAACCGAGCCATCAAACATATGAGAGTTAAAAAGAGGGAGCTCTCCATTGGCCACACGCTTTTCACTTTCAACGATTAGAGGCTTCATGAAACTATCGAGATACTCAGGGTGGCAGTGGTCGGTGTGAAGGGCGATCATCACATCGTATTTCTGGGCCATAAGGTGTACGTGCTGAGCGATGGAGATTGCACCGAGGGCCATATCTCCAACGGCCTGACCTGAAGCGAACTTACCGCCACCAGTAGAGACCTGAATAATTCCGTCACACTTCATATCAGCAAAGGCCTTGAGGGCAGCATTGGCCGTCGAAGTAGAGGTCACATTAATTGCTGGGAAGGCATAACCTCCAGCTTTGGCCTTGTTAAGCATGTCACAATACTGGTCATAGGTTGCGATAGGCATAGAAATCTTCCTTTTTGGGTAGGGTTTGAATGATAAATAAATAAATTGGGGGGATCATACCTTTAATGAGGGTGATTTTTCATTTTGCATAGCAAAGCATTTATGGAGATATCTTCATAAAATTAGGGGGTAAATGCCGAAATTCCAACAATTTGTGGCAGCTTTCGGAGACTCCTGTTGTTTAGGGGAGGGCAAAATTTTCCTAAACCCTTAAAAATAAAAGCTTTTTGATCAAACCCTAAATTCTTAAATTAATTGCCCGATAATAAGACTGTATGAGAACAAAAAATTTGGTCCTATTAACATTATTATCCCTCATTTTGGCATCATCCTGTATGCCGGATTCCTTTACGAAGTTTAAGGAAGAGGAGCCCAAGACCTCCATATCGAGTTCTGGTGGTTCTACCGACGATGGAAGCGATGAAGAAGTCGTCGATGAGAGTGATATCGTTTACACGATTGACTCTATCTTCATACTTCAAGAAGCTGGGGATGTCGTATTCTTCGAGATTCAAGGAAATAATAGTTTTCTCGTGGGGGATTCGATCAATGTTTCCCAAGACGTTTTGGGAATTGCAGCTGTTGATAATGTGGGGACGATTCAGGGAATTTACAGCGTAGTCGATGGGGAAGAGACCATTACTATTCTTGTGGTAAGCCTTGATGGTACTGCAGTGATTGGTGCCAGTACTTATATTGCTTCTGGAAATTTTGTGGATAATTGTATCGCTGGTTATGGCCAGTGTGCCGCTGGTTCAACT
>JBFHGF010000458.1:0-2730 GCA_041583335.1 Bacteriovoracaceae bacterium | reverse complement strand
TATCAGATGCTAGACCTCACTCTTGGCGGCAAATACAACTTCTAAGTCGACTTTTCCACCCATAAAAAAAGTGGTACTCTGTCCTTGATTTTACTATAAATAATATTTCCCTTATCCAGGTTCATCCTATGAATTCAATCTCGCATCTCTCCGACAGGGCCCTACTTGTAATCCTTGATGGCTACGGTATTAATCCCGACGATTATCACAATGCTATCAAGCATGCGAATAAGCCCAACCTTGATAAGCTTTTCCATAATTACCCCATGACGACGATCGAAGCAGGTGGAGTCAAAGTCGGTCTCCCTAAAGGGGTTATCGGGAACTCTGAAGTAGGTCATATGAATTTGGGGGCCGGAAAGCCGGTTCGCCAAGACTTAGTACGAATTAATGAATCCATTGATCAGGGAAACTTTAGTGAACTGCCTCTTCTTAAAGAGCTGAAAGATGTGGCCCGTAGAAATGGTGGTCGTATTCACGTGATGGGCCTTCTCTCTGATGGTGGTGTTCACTCTCATATTAACCACATCAAAGAAGTTATTCGTGCGTTAAATAAAGAAGGTGACCTGCAGATTTTCTTCCATGCCTTTATGGATGGTCGCGATACGGCCGCTGATGTGGGCGGAAGTTATATTGATGATCTCCTTACTGAACCAGGCTTTAAGTTTGCCTCTATGCAAGGAAGAAGCATTGGTATGGATAGGGATCGTCGTTGGGAAAAAATCAAAAAGGCCTACGATACCTTTACTGGTTTTGGTAATGTAGAAAATATTGATCCCAAAGAGTACCTCCATAGAGAATATGAGCAAGACCGCTATGATGAATTTATCGAGCCTGTTCTCTTCAATGAAAAATATGCCATGAAAAAAGATGATTCTGTTTTCATGATTAATTTTAGACCTGACCGTGCCATTCAAATGACATTGGCCATGACAGATCCCAACTTTAAAGAATTCAACAGGCCTTTCAAACCTGTTTATTTTCTTTGTATGACTCCCTATATTCCAGATGAAGTGGAGCTTCCCATTCTCTTTAACAAAGAAAGGGTTCCAGGTGGTCTTTCGGAGTACCTCTCAGAACAAGGGAAGGCCCAATTTAAAATTGCCGAAACCGAGAAGTATGCCCACGTGACTTTCTTCTTCAACGGTGGAGAAAAGAAACCCTTCCCTAAAGAAGAACAAGTTCTTGTCAGTAGTCCAAAGGATGTAAAGACCTACGATGAAAAACCGGAAATGTCGGCCTATGAAGTCACCGATAAACTTCTAGCGGCCCTTGAAAATAAAGACTTCACCTTCTATCTAGTGAACTTTGCCAACTCTGACATGGTTGGTCATACAGGAAAATTTGAAGCGGCGGTCAAAGCAATTGAGGCCCTCGATCTATGTGTGGGAAAGCTCATGTCCAAATGTGAAGAGCAAGGCATTACTATGCTCCTCACCGCTGACCATGGAAATAGTGACCAAATGGAGTACCCCGATGGAAAGCCTCATACAAGTCACACTGGCGCCCCTGTACCTTTTGTTGTATTTAACCCCAAACTTGAAGGACAAAATGTTGAATTAAATGGAGAAGGCCATGCCCTCATGGATGTCTCCCCTACCGTACTCAGTGTACTAGGAATTCAACCTCCGTCTACATTTGAAGGTCACCCCATCTTCAAATAACCAAAGGAACTACATGACCAATTCATCTTTGAATAGTATTGCTCTTTTAACTAGTGGTGGAGACTCTCCAGGAATGAACTGTGCCATTCGCTCAGTTGTCAGAACGGCCATCGGCGCCGGTCTTACCGTTTATGGAATTCGTCGTGGCTATTCAGGACTTCTTGATGGAAGCTTTGAACTTATGAATGCTTCCTCTGTGGGAAATATCATCCAGCATGGAGGAACCATGCTTCAAACATCTCGCTGCCCAGAGTTTCTCGATGAATCGATCAGAAAAGAGGCCTTTCATATCCTCAAAAGAAAGAAAATAGATGGCCTTGTGGTTATCGGTGGAAACGGAAGTTACAACGGTGCCTACTGCTTAAACCAAGAACACGGTGTTCCTGTGGCCTGTGTCCCTGGAACGATTGATAATGATGTTGAGGGAACGGAGTACACCATTGGATTCGATACGGCCGTTCAAACTGCCGTTGAGGCCGTGGATAAAATTCGTGACACCGCCTCTTCTCATGCCCGAATCTTTATCGTTGAAGTGATGGGAAGAAAGTCTTCATCAATTGCCCTGCAAACGGGAATCTGTACAGGAGCCGAAAATATTGTTCTTCCCGACCAAGGAGAGCCCGACTACGCCCAAATTGCAGAAGATATTAAAAGAGGTATCAAGAGAGGAAAATCTTCTTCCATCATTATTTGTGCGGAAGGTGAGAAGCCCGGGCTTAGTTACCGTATTCAAGAAAACCTTAAAGAGAATCATGGCCTTGATGCCCATGTTTGTATTCTCGGGCATATCCAAAGGGGTGGAAACCCTACGCCCCAAGACCGATCTATTGCCTCGCAGATGGGAAATGTTGCCGTAAACGCTCTTCTTCAAGGGCGCAATTCCATCGCTACGGCCTATGTTAATGGCCGTGTTGTTGAAGTTCCTCTATCCCAAAGTCTTGGCAAAGATAATAAGTATGACTCTCATATGGTCGATCTCGCTAAGGTATTGTCCATATAAAATTTAGAGGTTCAGGTTACGCGGCCGTCAGGACGTGCAACTTGAACTCCTCACTGGCAAGGGTGT
>JBFHGF010000457.1:0-2755 GCA_041583335.1 Bacteriovoracaceae bacterium | reverse complement strand
GCTATTTATTGAATCAACAAAATATTGGCCACCTAGGCCCAGAAACTCTTCTCATCAATGCGGCCCGTGGCCCCCTCGTTGAGGAAGCTGCTCTTATCTCCTTTCTCAAGCATAATCCCCAGGCCTTTGCCATTGTTGATGTCTTTGAAAATGAACCTTTTTCTAACCAGTTCAAAGGCCTCTCTAATATTAAAACGACCTCGCATATTGCAGGTGTCTCCCGTGACCTCGATCAACGAATTGTGGAGTTTGCACGAGAAACCTTGACCCAAGTGAAGCAGGAGGGACTTAATTTATCCCACCCTTTTCTCCTGCAAGATCGCTACCGAGACTTTGAGGGAAAGGCGATTTTGATATGATCACGATCCACTTAAGAAAGAATCAATTGGGAAGCTTCTACATTCAAAAGGATCTCTTACCAGGCCTACATTTTAAGTGCACTGAAGTCGATCACATTCAGACCTCTCCCTTAAGTATTGGCATTGGTGAATCTTTTGAAGAAGATCAAAAGCAGCTAAAAGCATCCAAAGATCTCCATTATCAATGCTGGGGTCTAAGTGACGAGACTCCCCTTGCAAAGCGCTCTTTTGAAGGACCTACTCTCTTACACATCGATCTACGTATCGTTGAGCCCACAAAGGCCAGTGCTATAGCAGATCACACTATGATCCCTTCGCGCTACCTAAGATGGGAAGAAGTCATGCAGGCCATTTTAAATCTTAATCATCAAAATATTCAGGCCTTTCACCTCTCTGGTTATACCCCTGATCGTGACCGTAATATTCGCTTAAACCATAAACAAGTGCCCTTAAACTTTCACCTGCACAGCTTTCAAGAAACCCATCAATTTACTCTCGCCTTGTTGTATAATTGTATCGAAGTACTCACAAAAACGATTAAGGATTCTTAAGTGGCGATTTTAAAATTCCCCCCCATTGAAACAGCAGACCCCAGTGGACTACTGGCATTGGGTGGAGACTTGGAAATCGAAAGCCTCATCCTTGCCTATCGTAATGGTATCTTCCCTTGGCCAATTTCAGATGAATATCCCTTGGCCTGGTTCTCCCCCGACCCTCGTGGAATTCTTGAATTTGACCATTTAAAAATTAACAAGCGCCTCAAGCGCTACCTTAAAAATTGCCCCTATAAAATCACTTTTAATCAGGCCTTTGATCAGGTTATCGAGCAATGCTCAAGCACACCCCGCTCCGATCAAAGCTCTACTTGGATCACTCCTGAAATTATTCGTGGCTACCACAACCTCTTCACTCATCAACTCGCCTTTAGCGTAGAAGTATGGGATGAGGAAGAAGGAGAAACGCAGCTAGTTGGTGGTGTCTATGGGGTCTGCATCCATGGAATTATCTCCGGTGAGTCCATGTTTCACACCAAAACCAATGCCTCTAAATTTGCTCTAATTTTTTTAATGCTTTTGCTTAAGAGGGCCGGAATCGAGTGGCTTGATACCCAGATGGTCACTCCCGTAGTGGAATCTCTAGGTGGACATGAAATTGCGCGCCAAGATTATATGCATAAACTCAGAATGAATCCTCTGAAAACAAGAGCTGAAATCTTTCCCCTTAAACTTAACCTAGAAGATATGAGGGATTTGGCGGCGACTATTTTCTCAAAAGCTTAAGATCATTGTGGGTAAGCCCCTTGCCCTCGTTCAATGACTGACGAAAAGAGAGGTAATTAAGATCGCGTACCCACTTATTTTCAAAACTTCCCGCAATTTTTTCCTCGGGAATAAAGGCCAGGGCATCTTCTGGACAAATTTCTTCACATAGATTGCAGTACATACATTCTAATGGTTTGAAGTTGAATTCCAAAGGCGCTACTGGACTTTCTTTACCACTGGGTAATTTTAAATCTAAACACTGAGTAGGACATACTGAAATGCAGAGGTTGCAAGAGTTACACTTTGTTTTACCCTGCTCGTCTATTAAAAGCACCATATCGTGTAATTCATGATCGAGCTTTACTCCTGCCTTAGGTCTTCCCCAGGTGGGACGGCCTAAGAAGCGAACTAAGATATAGAAGAACTTTTTAATAAAGAGATAGAGTCTCTTGTGAAAGGGATAGGGAAAGTAAATCTCACGCTCTAAAATCATCGATCCATCTCCCAGGCATCAATTCCGAGACTGAGGAAGGCCGTTAGGGCATCTGAAATCGACTCCCCATTAACCAATTCGGGATAACTATAAAGGTGAACATAACTCGGTGAACGCACATGAAAATGTCCTATCCTATTATCCTCATTGATTTTCAACAGTAGACCCAACTCTCCTTCTGTAGATTCAATCATATTATAGCGCAGGGAGTGCTCCGCTTCTTCACTTTGAGAGTGGGTAAGCTCCCTCATATCAATTTCGGCGATATTCACGGCCCCGGCAGGAAGGTGGTCCAAAACTTGGTTGATAATTTTAATACTTTGTTTAATTTCTTCAATACGCACTAAAAAACGGTCATAAGTGGTTCCATCAATGCCCAGGGGAACATCAAAATCCACATCAGAATAGAAGTAACGAGGGCGCCTCTTTCTCAAATCGTAATTAACTCCACAGGCGCGAAGATTTGGACCAGTCAACCCATATTCAAGCGCATCCATGGCCGACATCGGACTAGAGAAAGTCATCTTCATCCAAGACTTATTTCGTACCACCTTAGATTGAACTGACTCCATCTCCCGTTGAATATACTTGATGACTTCTAAACATTCAGTCGGCCAACCAAAGGGAAGATCTTTTTTCAT
>JBFHGF010000456.1:0-2768 GCA_041583335.1 Bacteriovoracaceae bacterium | reverse complement strand
CCTTTTATTGATTTTACGGAGAGCCTAGATGGCGAACTTAACTGTAAAGGTCTTTACAGCGTATCTTATGGTACTGAAGTTGATCTTACTATGTACTGTGGAGTTACATTTGAAGAAGCCTACCAAAGAATGATGAGTGATATTGAGCCTGACTTTACCCAGACGATTGATCTTAGTGGAGTTAGTACAAATAATCTATCCTCATCATTTACTGCTCCCGTGAAGAGCTCACTTTACGGGAATATTGCTCTTCAATTTAAACTGACTAGTAATTAGTTTTTAGAAATATTGAAGTTTAAAAAATCGACTTTAAGAGTTTACGAACTTGGCGAGTCGATTTGCTTTTTGCCTGACGATGAGAACAACGGTAGTTGCGATTCGAAACTTCTACTTCATAAACTTGAGTGACATAAGATTCAAGAAGAGTTTTTTCATACTCATTGAAAGGATGAACCTTTTTATCTTCAGAAAGGGTCTCAAGTAGTAAAATCATTTCAGATAGAATATCCTCTCTTTTAAGGAAACTGCTATCTTCACATGTTTCTCTAAGGTTTTTTGATGTCTCTTCGGAGAAAATTAACTCTTCTAGCTTTTTTCCAAAAAATTGAAGAGTTGATCTCATAGCTTGAGAACGATAGCAGTTGTAATACTTGAGGTGATGGTAGCACTCTGGAGCATCGGAGCCACTGATACGGCATTCTCTACTTTTTCCATATTGGCCCAGCATCTCTTTGTAACTCATTATTTTATAGCCATCTTTAACATCCATACCGTGCTTGGCAAAAATTAAAGAATCACTCAGATGTATAAAACCATGAACTTCAGCTTTATCACTATACAAGCGTCCAATGGAGCCTTCTTTTGGGTATTGAACTTCTGTGCAATTGAGCTTCAATAGTGTCAGCCATTCGCTAGGGTCTACATACCTTTTGCTATCTATAACTTCGGCCACGTAAAGAGCACCATTCCAGCAATTTGGGCCATCAATATGAGAAGACGTTCCATCGAGCTGAAGATAGTCCTGGGCCAAGGTCCCTGGGAAGAGGTTGAGAATGAGTAGAATGAAAGCAAGTAGATTACTCACGGTGTTCAAACCTTCCTAGTAGCATAAGTTGGCCCTTAGGTTTTCTTTTGAACGTCCCACTCCGTAGGGGAGTTTTCCTGATTCTATTTTATTTTGTTCTTGCATAAAGCGAGCACGAGTCTCTTCGGCACATTTTCTTTCTGAGGAACTGAAGCTCTTCTTTGCTTTTGATTCTGGATTCAGGTTGTACATAGAGGAAGCGTAGCTAGTGAGAGGGGAGTACATAAACTCATCACTAAAATGACTAAGCCAATCTTTTACAGGGATGGCCTTGTCAAAGAAGCTCACATCAAAGACATAGGGAGTAACTTCATCGATATCTTCGTGGTAAACGCAGAGTGCGAGGGCCGAGTGTTTCGAAAATTGTACCATTCCTTCCGCAGTGTAGGGAGTGTCTGCAAAGGCTTCTGGATGGGCTTCGAAGTTAATACGAAAACTAGGAAGGCCCCAGCTTTCATAGAGATCAATAGCACCAAGATAGGCCCTGACATCACACCCATCAACGACATATTTATAAGGAATGCTCTTATTATTTTTGAGTTTATTGAAAACGACATCTTTCAAAGAGCTGTGGATAACCGTCATTTGGACTTTAGAAGATTTTGACTTCCCAACCATGGCCTTTCCTTGGGAGGGCCTTAAATCGGGACATTGAATGCTTCCTGCCATACTGGGCGTAGATAGAGTTAACAGCAGTAAAAACTTTAAACAGAGCTTTTTTCGTAAATTCAGCAAGATAATCACCTTTATTAAATTGTATCCTTTATTAGAAGCAAGACCGAGGCCAAAGCTAAAAGGACCTGAGTAAATTTTATTACTGTACCAATAACTAACGGCCACTGTTAATTTTGCAAAAGAGAACTCAGATATTAAAGAGCAAGATAGACTGGTTACAGATAGATTTTAATAAAAGGACAGAATATGAAAAAAATAGTATTAATAATGGCCCTTCTTTTAGGGATAGGGACAACTCCACTCACTCTTGCTAGAGAATCAGTTGCTTCAGATGCTCAAGTAATGAGAATAATGGATAATGCCGGAGAGAACTTAACGGCCTTTTCAGGAAGTAACAGAAGTTCGGCATTGGAAATGTTTCGATCTAGGTCACTGGAGAATGCTTCGAAAGAAGTTAAACTTCATGCGCTAGGTTATTTGGCCGAGTCTGTAGTATTCTTCAGTGCTTCAACTTCGATTAAGTCTCAAGAGCTTGTACGAGATATTGCGTTGACCTCTAACGATATTGAAGTCGCTATTGAGGCCATGGATATTCTCGAAGCGGCCGTGTCCTTTCGTGTTACGGCAAGTGCAAGAGAGAGAATTTCTGCTGTTGAGTGTCTCCTTGCAATTGCCAATAGCGAAAACTTTAACAAAAACTCTGAAGTTCTCGAACATGCCGCTGATCTCGTCTCTCCCTATATGGACAGTTACTTAGATAGAATTAGTCTACCTATTTTAGAATATCTCGAGCATTATTGATTAGAGGCCGGAGGCGATTGCAAATAAGTACTCAATACTTATTTGCAAATATTTTCTTAGCGTTTATCATTCTGTTTTGGTTTAGAGAGATTGAGTAGATAAACCTTTATTTTGGATTGAGGAACAAGCTCAATCGCATGAATATCATCATATGTGAATTGGTCTTTCTTCCAATAGCAATATTTTCTTTCTGCAAGGTAAACCTTAT
>JBFHGF010000455.1:0-2769 GCA_041583335.1 Bacteriovoracaceae bacterium | reverse complement strand
TCTGGCCACGGGAGAGAAGATCAAAAGTGCATTTGATCTCAATGTATCAAGGACCAAATCATGAAGAATTTCTGGGATATTTTAACAAAGACGATTGTCATCGCTCTTATCATCACAGGAGTGAAGTACTACTACAAATCAAAGGAGATCAAGAGCGAGCAACAAAACCTCTATGCTCATCTTGGTGGAGACTTTACCCTCCATAGTAAAGAGGGCCCCTTTACACTAGAGCAACTCAAAGGAAAACCTTCGATCCTCTATTTTGGATTCACGAGCTGTCCTGATATTTGCCCCCTTTCCCTAAGCCGCCTCACTAAGGCCATCGATAAGATCGATCCCAAAATTCACGACAAAATAAATAAAGTCTTCATTTCTGTGGACTATAAGAGAGACTCTCCCGCAACGGTACACGACTACGCGGCTCACTTTGGAAACTTTATTGGGCTCACCGGTAGTAAAGAAGAGATTGAAGCGATTACGAAAAAGTACGCGGTCCATTTTCAATTTGTGGAGATGAAAGATTCCGCCATGAAATATACGGTTGATCACACCAGCCGCTTCTATATTTTGAATGAACAAGGAAAGCTTGTGAATTCCTTTAGTGACCTAATCAATGACCCCAAGTTTAAAGAACAACTCTTAGATTTAACCCACTAAGAAAGGACCTCCTATGAAAATACTTCTTGGCCTTATGCTACTCACCTTCTGTGCCCCCACCTTTGCCCAGTCTATTGAAGGGGCATGGATTAAAGAGCCTTTTCCTGGCATGAAAATGACCGGTGGATATATGGTTATTAAAAATGATAGCGCCCAAGATTTTGCCCTCACCTCCATTACAGGTGAAGATTGTGAAGCCTATGAAATCCATACCCATTCCAAAGTCGATGGAGTGATGAAGATGCGCCAATTGCAGAAGCTCGAGATTAAGGCCCATTCTGCGGTGACCCTTAAACCAAAATCATTTCATATCATGATGATTCAGTTGAAGAATAAATTTAGTGTGGGTCAAAAAAAGAAAATGACCCTACACTTCTCAAACGGCAAGAGCGTGGAAGTGAGCGCTCCTGTGCGTAAAATGAAGTAAGGAAATTTTCAACGCCACTTTTTCGATGCCTATTCCCATTGTGTTAAGTTCACTAATGGTGCAGAAAGATTAGACATAAAACATTTAATCATGCACCATATTTGCTCACACACACTGGAGAGATTTTTATGCAACGAATTACAAGATGGATCTATCTATCATTCTTCTTGTTCCTTTCACCATCCATTCTGGCCCAGAGCGATGTTGATTTTCAAGCTACCATAAATCATATTTTTGAGGGAATTAACGGTGCCTATGCCCCCATCCTTTTTTGGGAAATACCTTTCATAAAACTTCCCCTGATTCTCTTTATCATGGTGACCGGTGGGATCTTCTTTACCATCCGCTATGGCTTTTTAAATATCAGGCTATTTCGCCACGCTATTGACGTGGTCAAGGGTGACTATGACCATCCAGAGCACGAAGGGGATATCACTCACTTTCAGGCCTTGACTTCTGCCTTATCCGCAACCGTAGGTTTAGGAAATATCGCCGGCGTTGCCGTGGCCATTGGTACCGGTGGACCTGGTGCCATCTTTTGGATTTGGTGCGCGGCCTTCTTTGGGATGTCGATGAAGTTTTCTTCTTGTACCTTCGCTCAACTCTATAGAACCAAGGACTCCAAAGGCGGCATGCTCGGTGGACCTATGGTCTACCTTAGTGAAGGTCTTAAAGAGAAGAATTTTGAAGGTATGGGAAAATTCCTAGGGGTCTTCTTTGCTATTATGACCATTATGGCAAGCTTTGGCGGGGGTAACCTCTTTCAGGCCAACCAAACTTATGAAATCATCAAAATGCAATTTCCAGGGGCAAACCCTTGGGTCGTTGGAATCACACTGGCGTTCCTCGCAGGGATTGTATTACTAGGTGGTATTAAGAGAATTGGAGCAGTAACTTCAAAACTTGTTCCCCTTATGTGTGGATTCTACGTTATCACTTGTTTCATTATTATCTTTACCAACCTTGGTGAAGTTCCCAATATGTTCTCCAATATCTTTCGTCAGGCCTTTAGCCCAGACGCTATGTATGGTGGATTTCTTGGGGTGATGATTCAAGGTTTGAGAAGGGCCTCTTTTTCCAATGAGGCCGGTCTCGGTTCTGCCGCCATTGCCCACTCTGCCGCAAAAACAGATGAGCCTGTTCGCGAAGGTGTTGTGGCCATGATTGGACCTTTTATCGATACCATCATCGTTTGTACCATGACAGCGTTGGTAATCTTGGTAACCAATTCTCATCAGGCCGCAGCGGTTCAAGGAAAGGGAGTTGAAATGACGGCCCTGGCCTTTGCTAGCCTTGGGGATTTCATGCCCTACCTTCTTACTGTGGCCATTTGTATCTTCGCTTACTCAACGGTGATCTCTTGGAGTTACTATGGCGAGCGTGCAACGGAATACCTCTTTGGAAAAACACTGGGGGACAAGGCCATTGCTATTTACAAGCTTATCTATGTATTCCTCATCATCCTAGGTCCTGTACTGACCATCAATCACGTGGTTGAGTTTGCCGATCTGATGTTGCTCTCCATGGCCTTTCCTAATATCTTAGGAATGATTTATATGTCTGGAAAAGTGAAGGCCCATGTGGACGATTACTTGGGACGATATACTTCAGGAAAAATGGTAAAGTATAAGTAAACCTATAAGTATAAGTACAAAATGGCCCTGATTAAGGGCCATTTTTCTTTG
>JBFHGF010000454.1:0-2770 GCA_041583335.1 Bacteriovoracaceae bacterium | reverse complement strand
GATCAACCATGAGAGAAGAGTTGAAATTTTGATAAGAGATGATTTCAAAGGAAACTCCAAATTTTTATGCAATATAAGGTTATGTCAAAAAAATAGCAAAAGTGAAATACCTATAAATTTTTTTCATGAATGAGGGATTAGATAGATAACATCCTACCTAATCCCGAAGCTTTATTAGCTTAGAGATTCAGAGAAGTCCGCTGAATCGCTTGAAGGAAGATACTCAGGGTGGAAGGTATCTCCTTGTTCCTCATCTGTTCTTAAGTCACTATTTCCAAGAATCGTATTCATATGGCCAGACAGTGCATCCCAGAATTTTTCAACATCCTTTCGAATGGGACCAGCGATTTCCACATGCTCATAGGAGAGGGTTTCAACAATTTTATTGGCCTTCTTAAGCATTTTTACTAATTCTGAAAACTCGCGGGCATGAGGAGTTTTCTCATTTATCATCAGGGCCTGCTCTACTCCTTGGGCCTTTACGTCTTTAACCAGCTTACGAAGTTCACTTACTGTGCGGTCTCCGATATGTTCAACAAGGGCCTCTTGATCATCTTCGTTGAGGCGGATCAGCTCATTCGTTTGAGATACCGAGAGCTCCCCACGGTTACGCGCCTCTTTAATAGAAGGAGCTGATTTTTGCTCACGCTCCATGGCCTTTTTGACCTGAGATTCTGACATCCCAGATTTCTGACTCACTTCCTTAGCAAAAACAACACTCGTCACCGCATCGATATCATTTTCATCAATAGGTTCCTCTTGTTTGCGACGAGGATTATCCACAGGAATTTCGTCCTCTTCCATTGCCTTGAACATATTGTATTTTTTCATCAACTCTTGCTTAAAGTTTTCATCTTTATCGGCGAGATCACGATAGATTTCCTTTGTTCTTAGCAATTGCTTTTCCATCTCAGGTGTAGAGAGGGACTTCCTCACTAAATTTTCATCAATAGAGATAAGCTCTTGATGTAGAGAGTCCTTATCCACACGAATAACAGGTACTTCCTCAAAGCCGAGGTTTTTAAGGGCCTGCCAACGGCGGGCACCGGCCAAGAGAACATTATTTTGATTAACAATTAAGGGAGAAATGATCCCAACCGTTTGAATACTCTTTTCAAGAGTCTCGACGTCGGTACCCAAACGAAGGTAAGGGTTTTCCATTTTAATCATATCGAGATTCATCATTTCATGAATGACTTCCTGTGCCATGCGCTGTCTCCTATTGTGTGTGCAATTGTTGTGTGCACAAATATAAGACTAAAAAAATTGGCATCTGTCACTGGCAAAAACAAAAGTACATTCTAACTATCTGTTATCTCGAATATTTGGATTCAAAATACAACGCGACTTTATATTGCGCTGGTGACCTATTCTCTGCTTACACGACTGCTGTAAAAGACGTAACAAACGCTGATCGTAGCGAAGAGTTGAGTCCTGCGCAGCGGCCCCAGCAATGGCCAAAGCGACTAGAGGAGTCGCATAGGAGCTTCCCACTTTGAAAACTTCACCCACTTCAGGGCCTTCCCAAACCGCAACATTGGTGCCGTAGTAGCCCACATCGATATTATCACCGTATCCACTTTTGACCACTCCACGCCCTGTTATATTGGCCACGGAAACGACTTTGGCCATAGTCGCTGGGTATTGCCCTTGAATAACATGATCCCGAGAGGAATCATTGGTCGCTGAAGCTACAAGAATCATTCCCGCGTCACTCGCCCTTTGAAAGGCCGCCTGAACATAGGCAAAGGATTCATTATAATCACTATTGATAAACTGAAAGAAAGATTTGTAGTGAGCAGAAAAACCGATCGACATAGAGACCACTTTCGCCCCACGCACCCGCGCGTAGTCTACAGCATCAGCAACTTTCTTCATAAAGATATCATCAAAGCTCGTCATCTTCTCATTCACATTGATCGGAAGAAGACTAAAGGTATCACTTACACCATAATGATCGATCAATGAATCCAGCAGACTAAGAATACCGTGTTCATGATTGGTGGTAACAACGCTATTGAGATTTCCATTCATAGCGACCATATCCATACCGCGATAGTCATCGGTGTATCCATTGCCGTCATCATCAATGCCATTAAAAGGAATTTCATCTTCATTATAGTTAATATTTTTAATGGTATCGGGATAGTAATAGTCACCAATAACCGCAATCGTCACTCTTTGTTGAAATTGACTATAACCAAGAAAATTGAAGTCCCTCGTAATCATGGGATTCTTCCTAATCAAATTTTCAGGATGATACTCACTAGAGGCCATGGCATCGGAGGTAGAATAAAGGAGTGTTGTGCTCAACAACAGGATTAACAACAGGACAAGTAAAGCTCGCTCTACAGACTTATTGATCACTAAGTTCATCGGGGTTATCCTTAATCAAGATTTGGGGTGAACCAATTTATCACGGCCAATACTTTCTTTACTCCATCAACGTAATAACTTCATGGTCGTTCAAAAGTTGAACACCTTAGGTAACAATTACAGTTTTGCCCCGAGAGCTGTATATCCTGCTATATTGACCCTCCCCAATGAATACGCAGGAGACTTTCACATGCTAAAAACAACCCTTCTTACCATGGGCCTAAGTACTGCCTTTATGGTGTCCTCTCATGCTCGAACCATCGTAAATACAGTAAATAAAGCAGTATATAACCATGATCAAAACAATTGCACTCTCACTGAAAGTTGTGGGCTAAAGAAACTCTCCCTCTTGGTGGAGGATTACACATCCACTATTCACGGGGAACATTCCTAT
>JBFHGF010000453.1:0-2776 GCA_041583335.1 Bacteriovoracaceae bacterium | reverse complement strand
GCAAGCTTGTAGATTCCCGTTTTATCTGAGTTAGTAAAGTCTGGAGCATTACCCGTCACTAATGCGTAGACGTCTCCATTAGCAGGATCAACTTCAATTTGGGGGATGATTAAGTTTCCTGCCGGTAGTCCGTTGTTAAAGTAACTCCAAGAAGCACCGCCATCCGCACTGCGGGCCACACCTAAACTTTGGGAACCGGCATAGAGGATACCACGATCGGAATCAAATCCGAGTGAGAGGAATTGTCGGTTATAGCTATCTGTAGTCGGTGTTAGACGCTGCCAAGAAATTCCGCGGTTTATACTCTTGAATACCCCTCCAATACTTTTGGTCGCATTGGCGTGCCAAGCAATGGGAAAATCATGCTCTCCACCACTTACAGCATAGACCACTTGATCGTTGTAGCGATCAAAAGCAAAGTCATAAATACTGTTTTGTCCGGTGGAAGTGAGTTGAAAAGTTTGTCCTCCATCTTGAGAAACCATGCCCGAAACATCGGCCATTGCTGCATAGGCCAAATTTGAATTCTCAGGGTGAAACTTCAAGCGATAAACGGTTGTCACTTCAAGGCCAGTTGATCTCCATTGGTCATTCTTTGAAGGCGTGCCACTACCTTGGTAGTTCGTAAAAGGGGCATCCCAAAAGTCCCCTTTATTTCTTGAAGAGTGGAGAAAGAAGAATCCTGTTCCCCCAAACTCAGAAGAGTTTCTTTGGTTCATCGAAAAACTCACATAACCATTATCGTACCAGCCGATATCCAAAGCGACGGCACTATAATCCATCTGAGCGGCAGGCCATGGGGCGAAGGGCACAACGTCCCAATCGATTTGTTGAAAGATCTTAGTGAACTGGTCACCCGCATCTTCACTCATCCAGACCTTCGTTCCGTATTGGCGAATCCAAGCAGTTGATCCTGTCACCACAATTGTTGAGCTATCGTTTTCGGCCATCTTCAAATGATCACCAACTTTTTGCTGAGTTTTAGTAAATTCAAACTGGGCCGTCTGAGTATTTTGAGGCGAAACCCAAAGGAAGCCACAATGTTCATAGTGAGCGGCCAAGCTATTGCTGCCCCAGTCATTTAAGTAGGCCGCCGCATTGGAGCAGGCCTGGCTTCCTTGATCATCGGCAAAAGTGAGAGTCAATCCATTCTTATCTCTACCAGCTGCAAACTTTCTAATTTTCAAATTTGATGCTGGTGCATAGACTTTAGTCCATGAGTTACCCCTATCACGACTTTGAAAAACTCCGCTTTGGGTGGCGGTATAAATGACAATCAATTCTCGTTCAACTTCAGTTGTCATATCACCTACGTCCACGCTGGCCGGAGCACGATTAAGATAGTCCAAGTGAAGTCCTTTAGGCGCTTCGTTTAAAATGCGTTGCCAGCTCTGCCCTTTATTTGAAGTTACCCACAGCGATGTTGTGGTCAGGGCAAATAAAGTATTCTCATCATAAGAATCACCATACCAACTTTCTATATATTCATTACTGCTTAAATTTAAAGATGAAGCTTCCCAAGTTTTACCGCTGTCATAAGAAACTTGAGGATTCATTCCTCCCACCGCATGAAGAACTGTGCTGCCATCAGAGAAGAAACCCACTCCCGGAGAATGATCGAGATTAGAAGAGAAGATCGTTTCCGAATGAAATACCGGCCACCAAGTTTTCCCCCAATCGATACTTCTAAAGAGGGTTCCCATATCTGTTCCCACAAACCAAAGGCTGCTGTAAGGAGACTGAGAGAATCCACTCATGGCACCGCCACCACCAACTCCACGTGCTTGATAACGTGGTGCCTGCTCGGTACCTCTAAGATCGAAAACGTTTACCGAATCTAGACGATACTCTCCTTCCTCCACTGGGTCGGTAGTGTCATCACCATCACTGCTGTCATCGTCAGGTTCCTGTGGTTGGCAACCTGCGAGTAGCGCCAAAACGATAAGAGGAATAAGAGAAGATAACCATAGTCTTTCGATCAGTTTTTTATCTGTTTTCATAATCACCTATCGGCCGCTTGGACCTCGTGGCCTAAGTTAATTTCAACCAACGATGATTAATTATAAAATTAAAGAAAAATCGAAATATAGGAGAAAAAGGTCTACGCAAGCTTAAGTAGAGAACTCAAGCTTTCTAAGTAAAGAATAAATAAGAGAAGTAAATCGTGAAGGATTAAAACTTTACTTAATACTGTGGAGATCCACTCTGATATCCATTTCCCCAGAACATGCCACTAAATCGTACTGGTGTCCTGAGAAGCCAACCGTTGAGACTTTGCAAAGGGAGCCTTTATCATTTTCAAAGAGCTGAGACTCACCAACTTCATTCCAAAATTTCTTGCATTGAGAGTCAATATGGGGAGCGAGAGTTGGGTTCCAACTATTGGCAGGTACATCGTTAATGTCTAAGGAAAGTTTTTTCACTAGTCCATCGTAGAGAGGATATTGCAGATAAATCACACCGAGCAAATCAACGTCACTCTTTGTGCTCCAAGCTTCTTGGGCCTTCTCAAATTTTTCTAAACATAAGTCTTGAGTAGCAGCAGCAACGACCTGTGCTGAGCGACCAGAGTTCTCAAAGGCACCGGCCATCCCTATACCGGCCTTTACAACTGTGCGACCACGGGGTGTGAGGTTATCCCAAAATCCTGCAGCATTAACGACCTGACTTGTAATAAGAATAATTAGGCTTACAGCAATTAGTGACTTCATCATGGCTCCTTATAAGTACTTCCCATTCTAGATAGGTTCAGGAGCAAACAACAGGGATCGTGAAG
>JBFHGF010000452.1:0-2777 GCA_041583335.1 Bacteriovoracaceae bacterium | reverse complement strand
TTATACCTACATTAAAGAATATACCCAAAAGAAGGGCTATGCTCCGACCCAACGAGAGATCAAAGATGCCTTTGGCCTTAAGAGCTTTGGTTCAGTTCAGCGTTACTTAAAGTACCTTAAAGATGCGGGTTACCTCACTCAGGATTGGAATTCTAAACGTGGCCTTACCCTCGTCGAAGAGGATACAAAAGGACAAAGGTCCGCTGTTGCAGCTTCTCCATCCAATACACACGATGACCAACTCAGCACCTCAGTGCCCTTACTTGGAGATATTGCGGCAGGGATTCCCATTGAGGCCATCGAGCAGTGCGATCAGCACGTTACCATTTCTCAAGATATGATTCGCCCGGGATATAAGCACTATGCTCTTAAAGTAAAAGGCGACTCCATGATCGAAGATGGTATCCTTGATGGAGACATGGCCATAATTCGTTATACAACCACCGCCAATCGTGGCGAAACCATTGTCGCCATCGTCGATGGAGAGGCCAATCTTAAGAAGTATCATAAGAAGAAAGATACCATTGAGCTCCATCCGGCCAATTCAACCATGACACCCATTATTGTATCTCGCGATCAAGATTTTAAAGTGGCCGGCCAATTGGTTGGACTCATTCGCAGCTATATTTAATCAAGCTTCCCCCTAGGAAGACGTATTTGAGACCGAAAGATGGAATCAGGAAGTCGAAAAATTATCCATATTGATATGGACTGTTTTTTTGCGGCCATTGAAATGCATGACTTTCCCCAATACAAGGGAAAGCCGCTTGCAGTGGGCGGTAAGGCCCAATCCAGAGGAGTTTTGTGCACGGCCAACTATGAAGCACGAAAATTTGGTGTCCACTCCGCGCTAAGTTCCGCTTTGGCCGTGAAGCGTTGTCCCGAACTTATTATCGTTAAGCCTAGAGGTGAGCGCTACAAAGAGGTCTCCCAACAAATCCAAAGTATTTTCTACCAGTACACGGACAAGGTGGAGATGCTCTCCCTTGATGAAGGCTTTCTCGATGTCACTGAATATTGTCATCAACATCAACTCTTTGCTACAAAAGTGGCCAGTGAGATTCGCGCTAAAATTTTCGAAAAAACGGGTCTTACCGCAAGTGCCGGAATCGCTCCCAATAAATTCTTGGCCAAGGTCTCAAGTGATTGGAATAAGCCCAATGGTCAATGGGTGATTCCCCCTGATCATGCGGCCGATTTTGCTTATCACTTGGAACTCAGGAAAGTTCCTGGCATTGGTGCGAAGACCTTAGAAAGATGCCATCAGCTAGGACTCTATAAACTGGGCGATATCCGCGAAAGAGGTATTCTTTGGGCACGGGACCACTTTGGAAAATCAGGTCATAGCTTCTATCTCAAATCCCAAGGTCTTCACTATGCTCCCGTAGGACAAACCGGACAGCGAAAGAGTATCAGTTGTGAACACACCTTTGCCCGAGACCTCTTGGGTCTTGATGAAATCAATGACCATTATCCCCTACTTATGGCCGATTTAGATGAGCGCATAAAGCGTTTCTATAATAGAAACGCGCAAGATAATACCAACCTTCCTCCTATCAAAAAATTATTTATCAAAATGAAAACGAAAGATTTTAAAAATCATACCCATGAATTTATAAAACCAGATCACGCAAAATGGGACCTCGAAGTTTTCAAAAAACTTGGCCAGACCCTCTATCACAATATTGGTGGACCTCCTATTCGCTTACTAGGAATTGGAGTTAAATTACACTATACTCATAAAGATGAATTAGAAGAATTGGGTCAATTAAGGCTCTTTTAAAATTGCTCCATTATGCGCTCACTCTTTCAACATTCAAAAGCATCTTTCAAACTCCCTTCTTTCTTCAAAGAATCCGCTTCCAAGCGCTTCCAAACCTTACTCATCGAATGTCCCCATGGCCTTTCGCAAACAGAAGAAATAGAAAAGTATAAATTTAAAATCGCTACAACTTTAGAACATCAGTTGATCCCCCTTCTCATTCCCAAAATGATGGCCAAAGAAAGCGCTAAGCCGAGTTACCTCGATTATGGCCGCTACCTTTGGCGCTGGGACGAAGCCAATGCAATGGAAGATATTGTTGAGCTCAACGGCAAGCACGCACCACTGGCCAAAGAAATAGATCCTCAAGGTTCTCCACTCATTGGTCTCTTCACATCGGGCAGTACGGGTCGGCCCAAACTAATTTGGCATAGAGTAATTAATTATGAACATGCGGCCAAGAGAAGCAGTGAACTTTTGAATATTACCCCACAAACAAAACTCTTATCGGCCCTTCCTTGTTACCACAATGGCGGCTTCTTAAATCTCGTTAGGCAAGACCTCTACCCCCATGATCTTACCCTCGTCAAACACAACCAACTGATCGCCCAATGGATCGAACTTCGGCCGCAGATCGTTGTCGGTGTTCCCACCCAACTTCAACAAGGTCTTGATCAAGAAATACTAAGTGGCCAAACTTTCTACTGCGGTGGTGCGGCCTTGGATCGCGCCCTATGGCTTCGTGCTCGCGAGCGGGGAATGACCATCTATGGAACTTATGGCCTAACCGAAAGTTGTGGGGCCATCCTCTATAAAGAACATCCCGATGATCCTTACCAACCTCTGCGCGATGTTCAGGTTGAGCTATCTCCCACGGGAACTTTACAATTTAGCTGCCCCTCCAATGCCTTGGGGCTACAATGTGAAGACAATGTAGAAGTGATCACAGGTCCTTGGGTCACGGCCGATCGCGCTCAAATCGATAGCGTGGGCCGTGTGCTCATCGAAGGACGTA
>JBFHGF010000451.1:0-2785 GCA_041583335.1 Bacteriovoracaceae bacterium | reverse complement strand
CGAAGTATTACTAAGTACTAGGTGAAAGCGAGCATCCAATGCACGTCCCGCAGAGAGGTTGCTATAGAGGCCCTTGAGTAAACGATTTTCCAAAGTCTCAAGGCTGACGATACCCTGCTGTAAGGGGAGGACATTGCGATAAATAATCTCAAGAGGATTAGCGCCCTTAGAGAGCTTAAGAAAATTGTCGATCCTCTTTCCTTTGCGATTGATAAAGCCTTTATTCACTAAACGAATAGCGGTGTAGTTGTAGGCATTGATATAGAAGGCCGCTTTCTGTTCAAAGCTTAAGTGATTGAGGTTCGTAGTGGTCATCTTTCTTTCGATTAGACCAAGTAGAGTCAGAAACTCTTGGTTTTGTTCTGTTAATAATGTGTGCATGGATTCGTAGTCCACGCGACTGACATAGGGATCTTGAGAAATGGGAATGACAAAGGTTTCAAAGAAGATATCCCATAAATCAAAGATATCCTTTTGCACCAATTCGATAGGGGCATCCTTTTCATTAAATTCTTCGGGAGAGAGGATATCTACCACTTCGAAGGCATCATAGTCAGACTCTTCAGAGGAGACTTGCTGCATACTTGGTGTGGGGGCTCCCTTAATCACAACTTCACGCTCTGTTTTACAGGAAAACAAGGTCAATAAAGCAAATATAAGAGGGAGAAGGCCTTTTTTCATGGGGCCAATCCTAGCATAGGAAATGGCCAAAGAGGGTAACTAAGTAAAGTTTATATTGTGGTGCATTGCGACTATTCTAATCCCCAGCGCTTGGCCAAGATATCAGTGAGACAAAGCTCTCCATTAAGGTAGAACTGACCTGTGTGACCGCAGCCAACAGCTGTATTGATTGGCCAGCCATGTCCTTTGCCTCTGAGGACAATACTTTCTACGCGGGCCTGAGAGCGATCATCTTGAAAGGAATCAAGGGTGAAGTCATCTGCAAGATCAACCACTTCATCTGCTTGATCATCAATGCCATGAACATTGAGCCACTGCTCCACACTGTGGCCGGCATTAGAAGAGTTCACAATGCTATCGCTGGTTCCGTGCACCACCATGACAGTTGGGTATCTTCCACGATAGTTTCCACCGGCCTCGCGAATATCGTCCCCACGATTTTGTGCGGAAGTAGAAGTCGGGGCAAACATACAAGTATAGGAATTTAACAGGCTAAAAGCACAACCGTAAGACACACCAGAGACAATCGCCCCGGCCGTCACTTTCTCTGGATAGCTCGCCATAAGGGCGGCACTCATCGTTCCCCCGGCCGAAATTCCTGTTACAAAAACACGAGAGGTGTCGATGGCATATTTCTGTTGCATATAATCAATCATGGAAGCAATAGAGGCCACTTCACCTTTATCGCGAGTAACGTCTGAGCGCTCATACCATGTGAAGCAATTCACACCATTATTAAGTTTTGTTTGTTGGGGCATAAGTAGGATGACACCCAACTTATCGGCCTTGGCCTTCCAGCCGGTATTAACCGCAAAGGATTTTGCATCTTGCATACACCCATGTAGCAAAACCACCATAGGCGCATTCATTCCTGCAGAAGCTGGTTTATAAGCGTACATTACCAATCGCCCGGGGTTGTAGGTTAAATCAGTAATTTCATCAATTTCAACATCGATGTCTTGGGCCATGGTGCCAAAGCTTAAGGCCATGAGAAGGGTTATCATTAATCTTTCAATAATACGCGTGCCCTGGGCTTTCATAAAAACGTTCCTCGGTTTTGTCTCGCCATTTCTTTTAAGGTTCAATTCCTATTTGGAAATCATCCTCAAAACTTGTCCCTTTACCAATTGCCTTCCTTCCTTGAGAGTCATGCTCCCTGTGGTTGAAAGGTCGAGAATGGTTCCTGACATAAGATTCTGGATCGACTTGGCCATTGCTGGAGCCAGGTCTGCATCCATTGGGGTTGAAAGCTTATTGGTCAGAATATATTCAATTCTCTCTGCACCTTTCTTACGCAGTTGCGCATGAAAGACACGATACTTTTCATCGATTAAACACAGGTAGTAGAACAGCAGCATCACGGCCAATTGAGAGGGATTCTCTTCGGCCCATATAAAGGGAGCTTCTGTGTAGTTGATCAACATCTGTAGCCCATCCGTTGCCGATTCCATTTGATGGATACTCGTTTGCTGATAGCTGGCGTTGATATACTTTATACTGGCCTCGAAAATATCGGCCTTGTCTTTAAAGTGATAGGCCACATGGGCACGACGTGTACCAATCTTTTGAGCAATGGCCTCATAGGTGGTTTTCTCATAACCAATGGTGGCCATACAATCGATGGCGGCCAAAATGATTTCAATTTTTTTGAGGTCACCTTTTCGGGGCTTGAACTCAAAGAGTTCGTAAAACGTCGGGTCTAGTTCTTGTACATCTGTCATAAAATAAATATATAGTGTCGAGCTAAGTTTGCGAAGTTTTTGTACTGACGCATCGTGTTTTTGGTACTTGTGTATAAAAAGTTTGACAAACTCTTGCTCCTGAATGAAATCTAGATAAATAAAATAGGACTCTAACACGAGGGACAGGTTAATGAGTCAAAACACAACCAAGAAACTCACTTTAAAAAGTGGGCTGAGTATCAACGTGGTACTTGGACCTGCTGCTCAACAGGCGGACCTTCTTAAGTCCGATGCAATCCTATGCCTCAGTGGCTACGGTTGCGACCACTATAATTTCTCATGGATTAATGAGAGATTGGGGGAGCGCTATCCTTTGGTCTTAATTGATAACCGCGGAATGGGGGAGAGTTCTCCTGCCAGTG
>JBFHGF010000450.1:0-2796 GCA_041583335.1 Bacteriovoracaceae bacterium | reverse complement strand
ACTTATATTTAATGATGGAGTCTAGGGCATCGGCCTGTTTTAGGTAAGCTTGGTCAAAGAGCACACCAATAGGATCTTCTTTGTTTTGCAGAGGATTTTGGTTGAGTTGCCTTTCGTTGATTTGATTAATGACTCCTCGGTCGGACTTCTTTATCAACTGATTCAGTTCTTCAATAAGTTCAGTGGGAGTTTGACCAAGATGATTGAAAACTATGATTTCGGTACCCATAATTGGAGCAAGTAAATTGATATCAATTTTAGGGTCGAGGTTATTTTTCGCCACCTTAAGTAAACTCAACGCCTCAATGAATTGTTTCTTGGGAATAAGAAGTTGGGCCAAGAGGGTGTTGATCATAGCTATTTTTCGTTTGTTATCGTTCTTATAAATGATATTAAAATTATCAATAAGGAATTGATTGGCCTTTTGATAAGACCCCATGAGTAAATAGAGTTTGGAGATTTGAAGCACAAGCTCTGAACAGGTGTAGTCATTACTCTCTGCTGTTTTGTCCAAACGTTTTTTAAGTTGATTTATATTTCTTTCTAAATTGAGATCATATTCACTCTTGTACACTTCAAGACTCGATTGGAATTCTTGCTTGAGCTGAGTTAGGTCATTGTCCTTGGTCGTTTTAATCGCCTTTTTAAAATAAAGGTTTCCTTTGGTTGAATGACCGAGTTGATAGTAATTGTGACCAATGAGTTCTTGCAGGTAAGAGAGCAAAAGTGGAGGAGGATTTTTAATTTTCAATATTTCATCTTCGGCCTTAAAGGCAAAGTATAGACTTGAGCGGTGTTGAGAGAAGAAATAGCGAAAGAAGCTCAAACCTTGAAAAATATAGAAACGTTCAAGATCAGCAATTTCTTTTGACCTTCTCTTTTTCCAATTGCTGATGAAGAGTTTTTCGGCAACAGTATAATCAGAAGTTCTTGTGTAACTAATTCCAAGATGAAAGTGAACAAAGATTTTCGTGGCCTCATTAAAGTCATCTTTGAATTGCTTGTAGAGGCGACGAGCATCTCGGTGATTGGCGCGAAAACAGTGAGCGGCGATGATATAGGGAGCATTCGTAACATCGAGTTTTTGCTCCGTTACCTTATCGTACTGGCCATTATAGAAGTATTTTCGGGTAGTTACGCTCATTTTAGTAACTTTCTCTCACAGTTTTTTATGTAACATAATGTAACATTAATAACAGCTTCTGCTTGTCGATGCAATCTCCTTGCTACGTTAAATTAAATTTAACAAATAAAGCAACCCACAATTCTTTGGAGGAATTATGAAACAATTTATCGCAATGACGGCACTTCTTTTGGTTGGATTTTCTACTTATGCAAAAGGTGGAAATATCGCTTACAAAAACTCAATGGCAGGTTTCGCAGGTGAATCTATTGAGCATTCTTTACTTCAAGTTTTCAATGCGAATGGTGGAGATCAAGTAGTAGGAACAAGTGTTGAGCTTCTCTCTGATACTGATTCAACGGTACTCATTGACCTAGCTGATGGTTCACAACTGACTTTCAACTGCTTACGTTTTGATGATATTTCCCGCGGTGGAACTGTAATTAAAAAAGAAGTTGTTTGTAGAAGATAACTTCTATCTGATTAGAGTAAGTTAGAGGCGTCTAAACCTCTAACTTTCTCTCAATTCATGACATGGGATTGACTTAGTTGTCTCGGTTCGAATAAAGGTAGAGTATGAGGAAAACAATTTGGGTCTTAATTTTATCTTTTATTACTTCTTCGCTCGTTCACGCAAGGGGAGGAGGACCTGATACAGAAGGTGATTACATTGTGCCTTCCCCGCCTCATTTAGTTCCTTATTCACGTTTCAAAGTACAAATTGTTGACCGTTATCAAGGTCCAGATACTCAAAAAATATCTTATATTTTTCCCGAAATCCTAACAGGAGAGCCGGCCAGAGTTGTTAGCTTAACTCGTATCCCAAATACAGTTAACTCATGGACTTCGCCGGAACTCGATGCTCATTGTGTAGTGGTCGATAATGACTTCTCTTGTAATATCTATGTTCATACTTCAACAACGTCTTCTAAGAGTAATGCGCCTTGTGGAGGGACATTATCGCAAAAAGCTCTTTCGATGAACGACGCTATTGCTAACCTGCCTCGGCTCGGACTTAGTGATGTAGAGGTCACGGCCTACTCAGAAGTGGTACAATCTTTCTTCTGCGGGGAGCCCGGTGGAATTCTCTTCTACGATATAGATTAAGCAAATGAACCAAATAGAAATAAATGGCCCCTTTGGATAAAGGGGCTTTTTTTTGTCTCAAATAATGGTGAACTTATTATGTATATTTATGTAACATTTACGCTCGTGAGTGCTCAATGCTTCTTGGGGCGTGATCCCTTATTTTATAACTAGTCATTATAACAATGGGGGATTTTTATGAAGTTATTAAAGAGCATAGTCTTACTTGTGGCGCTGAGTTTTCTCGCCAGTTGTGGGAACTCACAAGAATTTAAAGAAGATGTACTTGCTGACTTTGGCTCATCCGATGTGAAAAATAACACAATCGACTTTGCCCAAATACAGGCCGAAATTCTGACGCCACGTTGTACCACTTGCCATAGCAAGTTTGGAAGCTATGAAACAGTTCGTGACAATATAACGGCCATTACCGCCATGGTTAGGGCCGATATTATGCCTAAAGATGGACCTCTTTCATTAGAAGAAAAAGAACTTCTCTTTTCTTGGGTGAATGCAGGAATGCCCAAAGAGGTAAGAGCTGTCCAAGCCCCAAATAAAGATCCTGTGGTTGTCGTTCCTGTGCCTGT
>JBFHGF010000449.1:0-2809 GCA_041583335.1 Bacteriovoracaceae bacterium | reverse complement strand
TTAACGATTAAAGTTAAGCTTGGTAATTTTAAAATTGAGCCTTACTGGACTCGTGTTGCCACAGGAAATACTCTTTCCAAAGGTACTCGTATTAAAGATTACGGGATCAGCTTAGTTTACGATAGCATTGAAAAAGATCTTGCTTTTGGGATCCTTTATAACTCAAAGATCACTACAACAAGTTCTACCGACTACACTACTGACATTACGGGTACAGAACAAAATCTGAATAATGCAGATGTTAAACTTACTGACCTCTACATTAAGAAGTCTTTTGGAAATTTTGATATTGGCCTAGAGGTTCCCATCATTAGTGGAGAACTTGGAAATATGCTTGGCTCTGGAGTTACGAAGTATAAAGCAACTGCCTATGTACTAGAGTCTCACTATAGAACCTCTGGAAGTTGGTCCTTTAGCTTTCTTGCCGGAATGGTTAGTGGCGATGATGGAGTCGATAATAGCTTCGACGCCATGTATTTGAACCCCAATTATCAAATTGCAAATCTACTTTTCAGATACAATCTTCAGGCCGTTGCTAATAATAACAGCTATAGCATCTACGATAGCTATATTAATAATGCCACCTATATCAAGCTTGGTTCAACTTACCAGTCAGAGAAGTGGAAATGGGACATTGCAGGTATTTGGGCGAAAGCAGATCAAACCGCAAAAGCTGGCACCCGCTCTTATAACCATCAAACAAATAAAACGTTTAATGCTAATTACGATCAAAAAAGTGATCTTGGTTTTGAGCTTGATACAGGCTTTGAATACAAGTGGAACTCAGAAGTTGTTATTGGTGCAAATGCTGGATACCTATTTACGGGGAAATACTTTGGATACAATAATACAGCAACGGAGAATACTGTTTCTGATAGTTATGTGCTCCAACTTAAAACGGCCATTCATTTTTAATCTACTTAAAAATATTCACATAAAAAAGGCCAACTTAAAGTTGGCCTTTTTTTATCTCATCATAAATGAGTTCGACATAAAATTATTATTGCCCATGTTGTAAAGGCCATTAGTGCCACTTAAACCTGAGCCCATAAGACTAAAGTTCTGGCTCGACATTGGATCTGATGATCCATAGGTCATAAAACTACCAGTTGAACTGGGTTCTCTATTTTGGTCATTTTGCATATAAGTTTGATAATAACCAAGATACTGCTGATAGTTATTCGCTCTCATATTGATGTAATTTTGATGATTACCCATAATCGATTGATACTGCTTATATCTCTGTTGTTGTCCACTCATCCATTGATTACATTGATAGGGGTTCTTCTGCATACCGAGCATATTATTTCCACAATACTGCATAGTATATTTGTACTCATTTTGCTGGAATGTTTGTGCATCTTTTTGCATTTGAGCATAACGATAAGTAACATCTCTTTTGGCATCTCTAATGGGAGCATCTTCACCATTTTTGACAGCATAAGCTTCTTCCCATTTTTGAAGTTCTTTACTTTCAAAGTTCTTCATATTTGAGCGAATCTCATTTTCTGCTTTTTTCATCGTTAGAGCTCGCCCTCTCTTGTCATTATCTCCAACTTTGCCTTTTCTATCATAAACGCGACCATAAAAATGGGAGGCTAACCTAAGTCCCTCAATATTTCTGGCTTCATCAACGAGCCCCTGCTCTTCCAAGCGAGCGTATAACTTGTCAATATTACCTTTTGATGGATTCGGGTGTTCATTGGCAAATCTAGAAATTTTCTCATTCAATTCCTTTACTTGCTCATCAATTGATTTCCTCTCTGTTTCACTAGCATCTTTTCTTCTTTCAAGTAGAGCTTCGATTCTTTTCATTGAAGGTTGCACAACAATTTTATTAAGCTCTAGTGCTAGTTTAGAGTATTCTCCACCAAGCTCTTGAATATCCTCACGATCAAGTTCTTTCTTATCTTTCATTCTTTCTTCAATTTCATCCATGCGAGCATAGATTTCATCTACTCTTTTTTCTTGTGCTTTATCAAAAGCTTGCTCAAGAATCTTTTCTAAGGCACGAAAGTTTCCAGCACTAGACTCTCGTAATCTTGAAAGTTCTTCTAGAATTTTTTCAGCACTTTCTGTCTGACAAACCTGCATTGCTCGGTCATATACTTCATCTCGATGGGAAGTAAAAAGTCTTTTTTCTTCCTTTTGATTAAAATTTTCGTAGGCCGTGCACTTCCAATCTGAAGGCCTAGGGCTTATAGTCCCAGCAGGGAAATCCTTAGGATACTGAGTTGCTAAAGGCGACGCATAATAAATGCTTACGCTATCTTGCCCTTCACCAATATCAACAGAAAATGCTCCAGAAGAAGTTCCATAAATAATGCCACTGCTTTGTTCTGCTTTACCCCAGTCAAAACCACCATTGGCAAGCATACCTTTATTCTCTAAGCATCTATAATACTTCTCATCATCTGATAGCTCAGAAAACACATCACCTTCTTTTAAGGTCACATTGTTTTCAGTAAATTCAAAATTATTTTTAACTCTCACGAAGTAATTCGAATCGACCTTTCTCACTTCAAATTCTAAATCTGTACATGCAGAAAAGTACTTATCCATCTTCACTTCATATATACCTGGCGATGTTTCAATAACTCTAAGTACATCTGAGTCAGGAACATTGGGATCGGTTATATTTCTCAAGAAGGATTGTGCGAGATATCCATCCGTATCATTTGGTTTACAATTATTACTTGAGCCCTCTGACACTATTGTTCCAGGCTTTCCAACTGATGGTGCATCTGCACGATCAGCTGAATCAGCTGCCCCTGCCCTAGTCGCTACACTCGTAGATGATCCTCTATTC
>JBFHGF010000448.1:0-2814 GCA_041583335.1 Bacteriovoracaceae bacterium | reverse complement strand
GTACGATTTTGAGTAAGAATGAATACCCTTTGGTCTTGTTTAGCATTGGTCTGGGCCGCATTGGAAGAAGTGATGAGAATGATCGCAAAAAGTGGCAGGAACTTCAGCTTATGAATGAGCATTTGAATTCGAATATTCATAATTCTTTACCTAGCTAAATACGCACGTTCTTTGCGCCCTTTTTTATGAAAAATATAAGGTAGTTTTTTTACGATATATAGCATTTGGCCGCGTTTTTCGATAAAAAAACTTTGATTTTTGTAAATTTAACACTTCTCACCGTTTCAAGCAGTAACTGGTTTTTAAGGTAAGCTCATGGCCCCAAGTGCACGGCATCTTCTTTCTTTGTTCTTTATCTTTCTCTGCATGCATTCTAATATTTTTGGTGCCGACCAGTCATTTTGGCTCCTCAAGGGCTCAAATGATTCATATCGCCACTTTCTCCAAGTTACCCAGGAAAATAAGTCTTTCAAAGTTCTCGAGCTGGATCAAGAAAGTGGAGACTTTCCCGATCTTATCTCCTATAAAGAATTTGGCCACAAAAGAGATCTTCTCAATTACCTTGATCATTATCATTCTTTGAAAATCAGTGAGTCTGAAAAACTTGAAGATTGGAAGATATATTCACCAAAGGATGAGCAGCAGAGTTCACTTTCAGCGGTAAGAAAAATTTTTGGAATCGGTGGTCGCAATAAGAATCTATGGATTGCCACCCAGAAGTGGAATGACCAATGGGAAGAGAAATATGCCCAATGGATTCGAGAAAATGTAACAGAAGATTTCTTTTCTAAATATGGGATTTCCACAGACTGCGCAGATGCTGTTTTAGGGGTTCGCTGGATTTTTGCTCGTATCCACGCTCTACCTGTGGCCAATCATATCTCCGTAAGCAGTTCTCTCTTTACCAATTATTCACTGCCACGTGATTGGCGCAAAATTGAAAAGGCCGAGAAGTGGTATAACGATAGGCTTTTTCTCACAGCACTTAATTATGTGATGAGATTGGCCAGCACTCGAACCCTAAAGCTCGATTCATATCCAGTTGAGCTCACCAAGAAGGGGCTGATGGTGGGATCCTTTGTTCTTACGGAAAGTAATGAATCAAATCACGTAAAGCTCGTATCTGAAAATCACTTTGAAGATCCTACGGAACTACCTATCTATACCTTGGCCAGTACAGTTCCCCGTCAGGTCCGACATCTGGTTAGGGAAGTGGTCACTGATCAAGGTTGGCCAATTGAGGGACAGAAGGCCTTTCTTAAGTTTCGTTGGCCCATCGTTAATGATGGAGAGGTCTTTCTCAAACGTTCCGAATCCCACTTTGACTACTCCCGAGAGCAGTTTAGCTCTGTACTTAGGCAAGAGTATCCCATCTTTATTGAGTTCCTCTTGGGGCGACTTAAAGAAACTTACGATCCCCGAAACCTCATCAACTTGGCCTTAAAAGATATAGTTGATTATACCCGCCAAAGAATTAAAGTCGTCCATGAAGGTGCGGCCTTTTGTAGCGTTAATGATTGTTCTGCTGGCAGCGAGAATTGGGATGCCTGGTCGACTCCTTCTCGAGACAAGAAACTTAAAGATAAATTTGCCAATATTGACCTTTTGACCGCTCAGTTTGAAAACCTTGCCCCAGGTCTAGTCGAAAAGTGGCATAAGGCCCAAGCAGAAACTAAATTATCTATTTTGGAGTATAGTCTGAGCTTAAAGACGATACGCTTTTTACTCGAAACGGGTCAGGCCTCAAGTGATCCATCCGTCTCAGAAGAACAGCGTTGGGGGATTGATATCGATGGGACGGCCAATGAGCTGATCTCATCAACACTCGATCTTCTTTTCAAGAGAAAAGAAATTATAGACTCGCAAAAAGAAGAGTGTTCTCCAGAAGACTGCTTTCCTAAAACAACCAAGTGGCTGGCCTGGAATACGTACCAAATTGATGAATTGCTGGTGAAGAATTACGTGGCCTTTAAGGAACTATGCTCTATTTACGGTTCGGATGTTTGCTTTGACATGATTTTTGACAACTCCACAACCTTTGATTCAGGTACTGAAATTCTGCTTCTTAAAGAATGGGTTGAGCGTATTCCCACTTTCTATTCTCATCTTGATGTTTCCAAGAAAAGAAGATGGGGTCAGCTCAAGGAAGGCACTCGCGCCACCACGATCTCCTATGCACAGCAAGTTACCTTCTCAGATGCTTCTGTTGCTCTCATCGATAGAGAGAAGCTCATTAACTTGGAAAACGAAAGTGTTCTCTATAGAGCTCAAGGAAATGAAATTCTAAGTTTATCTAAGAGTGCAGCGCTACTCAGCTTTAGAGCGCAGAGTAATCGCTACATAGTCATGACTAGTGGTCAAGGTCAATACGGCCCTCTTGCCCTAGAGCTCGCTCCATTCACGGCCCCTGAAGGGATGGGCCGTAATGTGCTTTCTTTCTACCACTCAGAAAAGCTCATTGGAGTTAAGTTCGCCTCGAAAGATAATAGAAGTGCCTATCTTGTCGCTTTTGATCAAAAGGGAAAAGTCGTGATACCCCCTTCTTTGGTCATGACGTCTCAAGGAGATGACTTGGCCTTGTTGCCAGAGTCGGCAAAGCTTATCTCTTTCACTGAAGGCAAAGTGATTGATCTTTTTAGCTTCTTCAATTTGAAGCAAGGTGACTTTAAAATTTCTGGTCGCAATATTAACTTGAAGAAATTAACTTCAATTGCTTTTAGTGGGGGAAAACTTCTTCTGAAATACAGAGATGAAAATTTCGGAGTAAATTATCCTGTACTCTTAAAGAGAGAGAGAGTATTGTCCCTCGGAATT
>JBFHGF010000447.1:0-2815 GCA_041583335.1 Bacteriovoracaceae bacterium | reverse complement strand
TGGGCCAAGAAGGCCAAGCTTATCAATGTAGAAGTGGTCGCCGATACTCTTTTAACGGATGAAGAGCAGAGAAAAACTCCGTGGTGCCCGTCTCCTTTTCAAAGCTTAAATGATTCCCTTGATCCCGATAATCCCACAAAAACCGTGGAAGGCCATCCGGCCCCAAGAAGGTTTTTGATTAGAGTTGAAAAGAAGAAAGGTAACTAATGCTTAAAGGTGGAAAAAGAGTTCTCTTCCTCACCCTTGGATTTATCTCCCTACTTCTAGGGATCATTGGAATTTTTCTCCCGCTACTTCCCACTACTCCCTTTGCCCTTTTGGCGGCCTACTTCTTTTCAAAAAGTTCAACTCAGCTTCATCAATGGCTCTTAAATCAAAGAAGCCTAGGTCCCTTAATTCGAGATTGGGAAAGTTACGGCGTCATTCGCCTCAGGGCCAAATGGATGGCCACTGTCATGATAGTGGTGCTCTTCTCCTACTCCCTACTCTTTGTTCCCGTGGCCTTATGGATTAAAGGCATTGTCTTGGCCTCTGGTCTATCCATCCTAATTTTTATTTGGACAAGACCCCATGAAATTGAGTCCTAAGCCTGAAATGTGCTAGTCTTATTCTATGTCCAATCAGCTTCATATTCATATTTGGGATAACCTCGCTTCTTTTTCGACTCCTTTACTAGAAAGCTGGATCACGAAGATTCCCGAACATAACCCCTTTGTCCATCCGCAATTTTTTAAGGCGCTAGAACATTCCCAATGCATAGGAAAAGAGTCGGGATGGAATCCCCTCTACTTTGTTGCCCAAAAAGACAATGAACTCGTCTCCTTAGTGATTGCCTTTGCCAAAACCCATAGCTATGGGGAATATATCTTTGATTGGCAATGGGCCAATACCTATGACCACTACAAAGTCCCCTATTACCCTAAGATAACCGTGGCCATTCCCCACTCTCCTGTCTCTGCGCCCAAATTTATCGGAGACCAAGAAATAATCAAAGAACAAATCCTTCCTGTTCTCAAGCAATTCTCCCAACAGTATCAAATGAGTGGGACTCACATCCTCTTTACCCAAGTGTCAGAAAATGAAATCCTACAAGAGTTAGGTTTTAAAATTCGAGATTCCCTTCAGTACCATTGGTATAATCGTGAATATAAAAACTTTGACGATTATCTAGCATCCCTTAAAAAGAATCGCCGCAAGAGCATAAAAAAAGAAAGAAGATCCATTCAAGAGTCCGGACTGCGAATCGAAAGACGAAGAGGTAGCGAGCTAAATGTTGAAGATATCCACTTCTTTTATCAATGTTACCAAGACACCATCGATAAAAAATATAGCATGGGGTACTTGAATCTGGATTTCTTCCTATCTCTCTTTAAGGACTTTTGTAAACAGGTCTACCTGGTTATGGCCTATCAGGAAGAGACACCTATTGCCTCTTCCCTCTTTCTTTGCTCTGACACAACACTCTATGGCCGCTACTGGGGCTGCACTAAAGATATCGAGTTTCTCCATTTTGAATTGTGCCTCTACCAAGGAATAGAGTTGGCCTTGGAAAAAGGGCTCCATACTTTTGAAGCAGGAGCCCAGGGAGAACACAAGAGGATGCGCGGGTTTAGCCCTGTGTTAACCAAGAGTGCTCATTACCTTGAGCACCCTCAATTCAGAAAGGCCATCAACCACTTCATCGACGAAGAGTCCGCTCAACTAAGAGAAATCAGCACAGAGCTCTCACTTCACACCTCTCTAAAGAATTCTGAAACTATTTAAGAGGAAGAAAGATATCCGTAATCAATTCACTCTCGGCCGTCTCTGGAAAGAAGTTTTGGTATTGAAAGAAGAGAGGAAAATCTCTAACTTCAAACTCACTCGTTGGTAGCCAATTCTTATACAGTTCATATATCTTAGCATCCATCGCCGCATGGGGCCCCACATGCCGAAGAACGGCACAACGTCCCCGAGGAATCTTCTTTTCAATTATTCCAAATTCATTTTCAGAGAGTTTCTCTGTAATTTCGCCACAAATATCAAATCTAAAATCCTCTGCAGGTGTATTGTGAGGATCATGATAAACCAATCCAAAGGTACGGCTTGTCTCAATGGGTGATAGCCCTGTTGTTTTTCTCCACTCAATAAACTTGGGAATAGAATGATTTAAACGCTCGGGAGCTCCTCTGTGCTCGAGCACTGCAATTTTAATCTCTTCCATTTCTACAATTTTTACATCCATCTCTCTACCTCCAGATAGTTTTTCAAACTGATACTTCTCATGCCACTGTTCCCAATGAGGATTTGTCCTAAACTGAGTAGGTGTGACACCAAATACTTTTTTAAAGGACCTTGAAAAAGCTTCGTGACTATCAAAGCGAGCATCGAGGGCAATATCTAGAATTTTCGTTTCTTTATGAAAGACCAACTGATACGAAGCCCGTTTAAGTCGGCGCAACTGAATATAGGCATATACATTCACTCCGACACCTGCAGCAAAGATACGATGAAAATGATGTTTAGATATACCGATCACCCGACTTAGGGAGTCGAGAGAGAGATCATCATCAAGATTCGCCGTAATGAAGTCACATACAAGTTCAAGTTTTTCTTTATAACTTTTCATGAAGATATATTAGGTCATGTAAACGAGCTTTTCTTGATCGATTTTGCTTTTCTGAAGAAAAAATCACGAAAAGGGAGCGCGCTAGATTAAAGTTTCCAGTGCAACTCCGGCGATTTGATAAAGGGACACCCTTGTTCTAATTAAATAATCGCCAAACCATTAATTAGGAGTTGTACTATGAATAAGTACTCAAGGGTGTCTTATGAG
>JBFHGF010000446.1:0-2819 GCA_041583335.1 Bacteriovoracaceae bacterium | reverse complement strand
CCCTGTTCGCTCTCCTTTGTGGAAAAGTATGGCCCCTTTTTTAAACTTGATCCCCTTAATCATTGTAGTAATATCATGTAGACAATTTTCACATATATTATTACTTAAGTTTTTTAAATAAAGCATCCCTACCTCCCTAGAAGGAATATAGATACATTTTATTAACAATATAGACCATAACAGAATATAAATGTATGTCTAAATGTAACGAATAGCAGGACAAATTCCACAACCAATTGTATAACAAGTACATGAAAGAGAAAAAAACTGATTTCCAATTTCTTTATCCAATTGAATCATTTGGCATAAGACAGATATCACTCAGTGGTATACGAGTTGAGTGGTTGGCCAATCGACTGACTCCTAATGTTCCTTTCCCACATAAACATAACTTTTATCAAATAATTATAATAAATAAGGGAAATGGCTCGCACCAAATTGACTTCACAAAGCATCAAGTAAAGAAAAAGCACATATTTATTATGAAGCCAGGTCAAGTGCATTCTTGGAACTTTCCTAAGGATATTGAAGCTTATGTCATTGACTTTAGTTTTCAGTCATTTGCTGAAAATAAAGAAAATACACTAGAGAGGTGGAGTGAGATTAATGCTCTATCGGATTCTATAAAAATTAATGCCAACGTTGACTTTGATAGTATATTTAATTTGGCAGAGATCATGTATAGTGAATTTCAAAATGAAGAAATTTACTATAGTAGATCTTTAAAAAATCTACTTTCCTCTTTGCTTATTAAACTAATCAGGATTGATCAAAATAAAGTTCGTGATACACATACTAATAAAATAGCACGTCCACTACTTGATCATTTTTATGTTCTTGTAGAGAAAAACTACAAATCCCATCACAATGTTAAGTTTTATTCTGATAGCCTTGGCCAGCCACCTAAAACACTATCAATGGCGATTTCAAGAGCGACAGGATTATCTCCCCACCAAATCATTCATAACAGAATTGTATTAGAGGCCAAGAGGCTACTGGCCTTTTCAACGAAGTCTATTTCGGAAATTAGCTATGAATTGGGCTTCAATGACTATAGCTACTTTAGCCGTTTTTTCAAAAAACATAATAAATTAACACCTGCCGATTTTAGGAAAAAGCTATAGAAGCTTAAAGCCCCTTAGCGGTTAATGGTGGGAGTCAAGAACCTCGATGATTAGACACGATCAGAAATCTTAAAATGGTTGCACCAGTATCCAAAACTGCAGCAACTTTATCTCGCAAAAGAATGGCTTCACAAAATCTATCGGTGTAAAGGCCGGAATCGAGCGAGGCGATCTCTCATAAAATTATTTGATATGTTGACCTATTCTAAGTTTAAAGAATTACAGGCTCTTCACACTTAAGGGTGTTTTCACCGCATCATAAGACACAAAAAAAGGCATAAGAAATCAATCGGTTAAAATATTTGTACCCCTACAAACCTTTAACTAGTGAGCCCTTATGCCTTTATCTAAGCTTACCCAATTCCTACTTCTTCCGAAACTAAAACTTATTCGATTGGATAATATCACTCAAAATAAGGTGGTTATTTTCCATTGCGAGACAAGCACGACATCTGATTTTTGCCCTCACTGTGGTTTAGAAACTTCTCGAATCCATGATCACAGAATGGTGAAAATTATTGATTCTCCTCACTCCAATCGAAAGAAGATTTTAAAGATTAAGAAGAAACGTTTTCGGTGTGAGGGACTTCATTGTAAAAAAGTTTTTACTGAATCCATTGATGGAATCAAAAAAAGGGGGCGTATCACAGAGAGAATGCAACGGCATATCCTCTACATGTGTGATCGCTTCGCTAATATGAAAGGCGTTCAAAAACATACGAGACTTGGAAATAAAACGATCTACAAACGTCATTATGATCAGCTTGAACTTGAGTGGCGAAAGAGAAAGAACGATCCATGGCCAAAGACCATAGGGATCGATGAACACAGCTTCTTGAGAAACAAGAAGCTTGGTCATATGGAGTTTGCCACGATCATTGTAGACTACAACAATAAACGCGTAAAAGAGCTTATTCCCGGAAGAATAAATGCTCAACTTCAGCAGGCACTTGCCTACATTCCGGGAAGGGAAAATGTTAAAAATATTGTCTGCGACCTCTCAAAGCCTTATCGTTCTTTTGCAAGAGACTTCTTCCCGAAAGCAAAAATTATAGCAGATCACTTCCATGTGATACGACTTTTAAACCCTCACATCAATCGAGCACGAAAAGAAATAACAGGAGATAGAAGAAGTTTAAAGATCAGAAAACTACTTCTAACCAACTCAAAAAAATTGGATTATTGGACACGATCTGAAATCTTAAAATGGTTGCACCAGTATCCAAAACTACAGCAACTTTATCTCGCAAAAGAATGGCTTCACAAAATCTATCGGTGTAAAGGTCGGAATCGAGCTAGGCGATCTCTCATAAAATTGCTTGATATGTTGGCCTATTCTAAGTTTAAGGAATTACAGAGTCTGAGAAAAACGTTGATGGACTGGAAGGAAGAGATCTTGAATTACTTCGAAAATCGAATTACAAACGGGAGAACCGAGGGGTACAACGGCGTCTGTAAGCAGCTCCAGAGGCGGGCTTACGGATATAAGTCGTTTAAAAACTACCGGTTGAAAGTTCTTTATGCCTGTCAGTAAGGGATGAGTGCGATGCAGTCCACCATTAAGGGAGAAGATCCGAATTACTTTGAGAGTCGTATTACAAATGCTCGAACCGAGGGGTTTAACAATGTCTGTAAGCAGCTCCAGAAGCGGGCTTACGGATATAGGTCATTCAAAAATTACCGATTGAAAGTATT
>JBFHGF010000445.1:0-2822 GCA_041583335.1 Bacteriovoracaceae bacterium | reverse complement strand
TCTTACAAAAGTTATGTAAAACGCTTTTGCAAAGCTATCCTTTCCAATTAATGAAGCAACGTGAATGGTATGCGGGACACCTCCCAAGTCATACTCTCCCTGTTGGTTTGTACCCATATTGTTTGCACTATTGTCACAAAGCTCAATTACCGTTGCCGCAAATCCTTGTTCTCTAGAAACATCAAGTAAACTCATCCCCTGACTGGCACTCTCTCTCATCCCCGTCAGATCTTCGGCTTCCATATTGATGTGAGACAGGTTCTTATGAGAATCCAGTATTAATGTTGGGCCATTGGATCCTTGCATAAACTCGTAGAGTTGCCGAACATAACCCTCATCGCTCTCCTCTTCGCCAAAATCATCATCTTCTTCATTATTGAGCTCTCTAATTCTGGCCAATAAAGCATTAATTGAGTTTCTTAATGGCCTTAATTCTTGAAAGAGAAAACGACTATCTAAGTTCTTTCGTTTTCCTCTAAGAGCTTCTTCAATTTGAAAGTTAATTTCTTCCATTGGTCGAACTGTCAGGTAATAGATAAATCCAAAGAAGAAAATACCCACAATGGCCGTCGTAACTAAGGCTTCAAGATATGCTTTCCTTGATTTTGCAGCTTCTACCTTCAGTGAAGCGGGTTCAAACTTAATGGAAATAACACCAACAGATTCTTCCCTTGCTGTTTTGGGATTAAAGCTTGTGATCTTCTTTGCAATACCAATTGTTCCATCGTCTAATAACTTCTTGAGTACAATATTTTTCTTATCTCGAGTTTCTTTCGCCCACTCCCAAGATAGGATAAAGAAGGGATCACTCACATATTTGTTAGACTGGGCCAATGGTCTTAAAATAATTCCATTCATATCAAAGAGACGAAACTCCGCTACACCGTCGGCCTTACTAATGAAGTCCGTATCGATTTTTTCCAACCTTCTTTGCTCAAGTGCCCTATTATTCATTCGGGCCACCATATCAGCGTAACTACTCCCTCGTGTTGCTGTTTCATTAAGCAGAATTTTCTTAGCATCTTGTAGAGCGGGGAAAATAGTGAGCGAAATAGCTGCCACAGAGAATAAGGCGACCAAAATAGCTAGAAGATGTTGCCACTCATACTCTTCATTAATTCCATGTAGGATAGGCATGATTTTATATTTGAAGGCCCAAAATACCTTGGAAACGATATTGGCCGGAGGAATTCCAGGATCCATGAAATCACTTTCATCCTCCTCTTCGTTACTTATGCGTTTTTTTACAATTACTTTTTTCTCTGCAACATAGACAACTTGTAAAATACTATCCGGCAGTGCGATCTTATCTTTATTTTGAACAGTTGCTCTCTTAATGGCCTTTCCATTCACAAAAGTACCATTTGAACTACCTAAGTCGGCGATGTAACAAGTATCGCCACTCACCGTTATGGAAAAGTGTTTCTTAGAAACCCCTTGAACGGGGAAGTGGATAGAACAAGAGGAGTCACGTCCAAGAATATTCTCCCCATTTTCGAGAATATATTCTTGTCCCCTTAATTTTCCCGCAACTACGACTAATTTATACATCCAATCTAAACTCATCTCCAGCATTGATATCTGCTGGCAGAGTCCCCCCCATCATTTCTAAAACCTTGGACGCCTTAAAGTACATCCATGTCATTCTCCAAGGCTTCATATTTCTAATTACTTTTACAACTTTATTATCTCTACTCAAAAATACGATATCGAGATCATACCTCATAAAAAAGGTGTGAATTGAGTTACATGGAGTAATTAACAATCCATCTCTTTCTCCAAGGTCTTTTGAAAACATCAATCCAATCATTCTCTGCATCGATGAGTCAGCGACCTTAACTTTATTGGCCACCTCAAGATCACCTTTCCTAATTTTTATTAAACTCACTATCTCCCTCCAGTCATTGCTTCGAGGATTAGGGGAGCGGCAACAATAATAAAAACCGCAGGAACAATGAGAAATAACATGGGGAATAGAATTTTGGTTGCAGCTGTCGCCCCTGCCTTTTCAACATCAGAGGAGCGTTTCTGTCTAATCTCAGCACTCAATGCTTTAAGGATGGGTCCAATACTTGCCCCAACAGAGTCAGCAGCAATCAACGTAGCACAAAAGGAAGAAATTTGAATAAGGTCAATCCTCCACGCCATATTCCTTAAGGCCTCTGCTCTAGTGGCACCAATTTTAATTTCTTTCATTAAAATCTCAAATTCCTTCGTTAGTGCTGAAGGTCTCGCCTTTTCATTTACTTTTGCCATCGCCGCGATAAAGTCCAATCCTGCTTCAACACTCAAGGCCAACATATCTACAGCGAAAGGCATATTGCGCATAATCTCTTCTTGCCTTGATTGGATTTTTCCTTTCATCCACAGGTCAGGATAAAAGAATCCAAAAATGGATATAAAAATCATGTAATGAAATGGCCATGTTTCTTCAAGAAAAGCCCGTAGAGCAAGAAATACAATGGGAAACCCAATTATCAAAAATAACTTAAAACTAAAAAAGTCTTCAGGCGTGAGAACATCATTAACCCCTGCCGCAGCAAGGCCTCGTCTATACTTCTCACGAATCTTTTTCTTATTTTTTAAACTTGAAACAATAGGAGTTACATAACGACGAAAGAATGGTCGTGAATACCTCAGAACAATTCCATGCTGGGCCAGAGATTCTTTATCTGTACCTGCACCTGATTCTAATTTCTCTTGGGCCTTATATTCATCTTCCTCTTGTGTAACTAAACTCGTCACCAAGAAGACAGCAATTCCTATCAAGGCCAAGGCGGCATACATTAACATTGGTTGAGATCTCCCTCGTATTTCATAGT
>JBFHGF010000444.1:0-2833 GCA_041583335.1 Bacteriovoracaceae bacterium | reverse complement strand
GTGGAGGAGCACAGTACCTGCCAAAGATGAGCCTCCAATGTAAGAACAATCAGAAGAATCTGGTTAATGATCTATCCTTTCTATGCCTCAATTTAGCAGAGCTCACAATACCTGAATTACAATTTGATAGTTTTAGCGCCGTCTCTGTGGCGAAGGCACTAAATAGCAAGGCCCTTGATAAGCTTGAGAATGTAAAACTCCTCATCTTTGATCACAATTTTCAGATGCAATTCAAAGCTAAATTTGTATTCAATTGGACGGTTCGTTCAGAGGGAACGATTGATTTTGATGAAGATAAGAAGCTCGTCTCTATTAACTTGAAAAAAGCAAAGGTTGGGATCATCTCTCTTAAGGGAAAAATTTTAGATCAGATTAAGGCGGCAAACCTTGAAAGTGTTCGCGTCAGTGGCAGTATGATCTACATTCAACTTTAGGTAATTTTAGCAAAATTTTAGAAGTTCTATTCGCTAGGGTCTCGGTACATCTTCTTGGCCGAGACACTGAGCACTTCTCTTTCTGGCATAACAAGACAGCTCAACTCGCCTCCCCACACACAGCCGGAATCAAGGCCAATCACGTTATCTCTGATATTGAGCCCCTGAGCAGCCCAGTGGCCATAGACCACCAGCTTCTTTTCTTTGTAGAGATCATACCAAGCAGGGTTATCAAGATCATTCAGATCTTCTCCTCGTCCATCCCAAGTTCGAATTCGTGTAGCGATGATCGCCTTTTGATCGGCCAGGGCCACTCCCGGCTCTAGCCCACCATGAATAGCGATAAAATCGTCCTCCTCAATATAGAGAGGCAATGTCCTCATCCAATCTCCATACTCCTGAAGATCACCTCCCAATTCATTTTTGAGTTTCAAAAATCCTCTGCCCATAAATTTTTCGTGATCGAGAGCTCTTAAAAATCCTAGTTCATGATTGCCCAGAATGGTTCGATGGCCATTTTCTTTAACAAACTTTAAGACCGCTACAGAATGCGGTCCCTTATTAATGAGATCACCTAAGAAAATCAGCTCATCTTTGCCTTTGCTATACTTCACTTTTTCAAGCAAGAGCATCAACTCATCATAGCAGCCGTGTACATCACCGATTAATATTCTGCGCTTCATATTTTCTTTGTCACTTTTTCCCGTCATATTTCCCTACAGTCACGTGGAGCAAGAAACCACATCTTTCCTCGGTGCCTCATTACACCCGCATTATAGGAAGCAAGCTCGCCTTTGCCCCAATAAAGATCGGCCCTTCCTGGCCCTTTAATCGCACCACCCGAATCGTGCGCAAAAACAAAGCGCCCTTCTCTTTTCAATTGATCGACAGAAAATTTTTTCAAATCATCTCGAGTTAAAATTTCAGGGCCGTTGAAATCAATAAAGGCAATTCCTCCAAGCGGAAAGACTCTATAGTCAACCGCGAGAGTTCTTCTATCCATAACAGTTGGCCCAAAAGTGGTTTGACCTTGGGTATGCTCCAGTTCACGAAAGAAGACGTAGCTTGGGTTTTCATAGAGGAGCTCATTTCTCTGCTCTAAAGATAAACTTCTCAGGTGGCCCACGAGTTTATCTTTACTCATTTCTTCTTGAGGAATAATGTCAAAGAGTGACTTTCCAATACTGTAGTAGCGATGACCATTTTGAGCGGCATAGCCTAGAGAGACTTGGCTTCCGTCTTCAAACTCAATCAGGCCAGAGCCCTGAATCTGCAAGAAGAAAGCATCAATCGGATCGACATAGGCCAACTCCAACCTTCTTCCTTCCAGCGCTTTTTCACCATCGATTTCTCGTCGTGAGTAAAAAGGTGAAATTTTAATAAGATTTCCCTCTTCATCATATTGCGCCCGCCCTGGAAGTTGAGAGCGGGAGTAACTTCCCTCTTCAACAATCTCATCGATGACAAAATCCTTAAGGGAAATCATAACTAAATCTTTAGGGACACTATAGAGTGCTTGAGAGAATTTTTCTGTTCGCTTTTTTGACCCCTTTACTACCGGAGAATAATAAGATGTAAGAAGAATTTCCCCCCACTGATCCTTTCCGTAAACTTCAAAGAATTGAAAGCCCTTTCCTAGGGCCGCAACAAAGTCATCATTGGATAAATCTAATAAAGGCCTTAGGGCATTCGCATATTCTTGGGAAGTGAGGCGGCAAGAACCAAAGACCAGTTCCTTTTCAGGAGTTTTTTCCAACCAATCGATATTGAGTTTTAGCTGCTCACTTCTCTCTTTCCAGTCACTCAAAGACTGTGTCAGTAAAGATTGTTCAGGGCCGTGGGATGTACGCATGGCCTTCTCCCGTTCTACGCTCTCTAAGCGAGCGCAGGATAGTGCCAAGAGAGAAATAGAGGTAAGCGTAATAAAAAGTATGGATTTCATTTTTTTGCCCTTTATTCATCATAGCGAATGCCAAAATAGATCAAAAGATGCTCTGCGTTCAGAGATGGTCAAAAAGGGCCAAATAAGGTAACTTTTGATAAATCCAAAAAGGAAGGAAAATGACTCAGTCGAATCAAGAAAATGATCAGCAGGAAAATAGTCAAGATAAGAGAAATGAAAATAGTGGAGACCAAAAGGTTCCCAACCTATCTGACCCCAAGAATAAATTCAAAAAGATTCCTGGCAGTATTTCCAACTTTAATCCAAAGAATAGGAAAAGCTCCTCTTTATGGATTTTAATTTTCTTCTTCTTTCTTATTGCGGCCAACTATATTGGAAACCAAGGGGGCCCCAACCATGTTAAATCAATCCCCTATTCTGAATTCCTTTCTAAAGTAAACAATAGTGAACTCACAGAGGTTACTTTCGTTGGCCATCAACTCTATGGTACGAGTAC
>JBFHGF010000443.1:0-2835 GCA_041583335.1 Bacteriovoracaceae bacterium | reverse complement strand
GTTCTTCTCTGTCCTCTTTTGATTATTCTCTTATTCTTGTTTGTCATGGTGATGAGCTTTGCCATGCTCATTGCAACTCTATAGTCGATATTTGGACTCTCTCTTTTGGTAAATTTAATTTTTTGGTGAAGAAGAGAATTCATACTGTCCGTTTACTCACTAGTTATGAAATATTTCAATCATCACTATTGAGGCGCGATGCGAAGTTTTTTCGAAACCAAAAGTAAGAAAATTTTAATTTCAACTATCCTGTTGATTTTGTTCATGACGATTGGCGCCGGGCCCAAAATCGATCTGGCCAATTTTTCAAAGTGGGGTAAACTGGTTTTAACACACACAATATCAACACACTTTTTTACATTAAAGTGCCATATCTAACGGACCTGAGCGACCAGTATGGGAGCGACGGCCGCTCGCGTAGCGGCCTTGAAGCAGGATGCGTAAAGGAGGGAGACGTGGTGAGAAACACTATGGGACATTTAGCATCAGGAGTTGTTGAGGTCGTTTGCGGACCGATGTTCTCCGGAAAAACAGAAGAGTTAATCCGAAGAGTACGCCGAGCGCAAATTGCACGCCTTAAAACTCAAATCTTTAAACCAGCAATTGACGACCGCTACCACGAAACAAAGGTAGTAAGTCACTCAAGCCTCTCTATTCAGGCCGTTCCTGTGAAGAGTTCGGTTGAGATTCTAGAAAGACTTCTGGATACCACACGCGTTGTGGCCATCGATGAAGTTCAATTCTTTGATAAAAATATTATTGCCGTAGTGAAGAAACTTGCTCGTCGTGGTATCCGCATTATTTGTGCGGGGCTAGATCAAGACTTTAAAGGTAATTCTTTTGGGCCTATGCCAGAACTTCTTTGTATGGCGGACCAAGTTGATAAAATCCATGCCATCTGTACCGTATGTGGTAATTCGGCCTCTAAAACATATCGTAAGCCTGAGGAAGACTGTGATGAGCAGATCCTCGTGGGAGAAGGTGAAGCGTATGAAGCAAGGTGTCGTACCCATTGGGACGCATTTGAAGAAGATGAGGATTTACTGGCTTTTTCTCTTCCGCTAAAATCAGTGGAAAATCGAGCAGAAGTAGCTGTAGGTTCGCAGGAATAATTCCTTAGGCCTAAATGGCCTTCTAAGGATTATCCATGTCTTCAGAAAACCAGAGAAAGATTAAGAATAGCGATATTCAATACTCAAATCTTCGCTACCAATCAGCGCAGATCGACCATAAGTATGGAGAGAAGGTTCATATCTTCTCTAATCCTGTGATGCAATCAGTATTGGCCAGAATTGGGCGTCCTGATACAAAACAACCACAGGTAAATAACCTTATGGAACGCTTATACGAGTTTCTCATCCTAGAAGCTTCGAATACTCTCTTACCCAGAGAGCGCGTTCAATGGGACACACGTATGGTTGCTCTCACTGAGGCAGGAAGATTTGATGGTGAGATTATCCGGCCCGCGACTCCTGCAGTTATAGTTGATCTGGCCCGGGCCGGAACATTTCCTTCTCATATTTGTTATCACCGCTTACATGACATTCTCGAGGCCGAAGGATTGAGGCAAGATCACTTCTACTTAAACCGTAAAGTGAATGAAAAGAATGAAGTGGTAGGCGTTGATGTGAGTGGGTCAAAAATTGGAGGAGGGCAGCAGGACGCGTATGTCTTCTTTCCCGATCCGATGGGAGCTACCGGCGGAAGTCTATCTCACTGTGTAAGCCATTATAAAAATGAAGTGGAGGGCAAGGCCTGCAAGTACATTGCCCTTCATATCATCATTACACCCGAATATATTAAACGCATGCAAAAGGATCACCCCGATGTGGAGATCTTCGCACTTCGTTTAGATCGTGGACTTTCTCCTGAAGATGTCCTACAAACGATACCAGGAACCCATCCCGAGCGTGAAGTTGGTCTGACCGATACCCAGTATATTGTTCCAGGTGCCGGTGGGGTTGGTGAAGTTCTTAATAACTCTTACGTATAATTAAAAAAAGGAAGCACTATGGCCGTTGATGTTTATCTCACCGAAGAGAATATTAAAAATCGTGTTATTGAACTCGGTGCTAAAATTACCAGAGACTATGCAGGAGAAGAACTGCATATCGTATGCGTTCTCAATGGGGCCTTTATGTTTATGGCCGATTTAGTGCGCGAAATTAAGCTTCCTGTGATTCTTGATTTCATCTCAGCTTCTTCTTATGGAGATGAGACTGTTAGTTCTGGTGAACTTAAAATTAAAATGGACCTCGCTAAAGATATTAAAGGCAAGAATGTTCTTCTTGTTGAAGATATTGTCGACACTGGTTTGACGATGAAAGTTCTTCGTAAAAATATTGAAGATCGTGGAGCAAAATCAGTAAAGCTCGCCAGTTTCCTATTTAAGCCCGCTCGTCTTGAGCACGAAACTCATATTGATTATCTTGGATTTGAAATCGATGATCACTTTGTGATTGGCTATGGTCTAGACTATGCCGGTCGCTATCGTGAACTTCCTTATGTGGGAATCTATTCTCCGGATGCGGACTCTGAATAATGAGTGCACGTAAACTGAGAAGGGAAGGATCGGTTAGGGTTGATCTTCTCGGGGGAACCCTTGATATTCACCCCATAAACCTTGTTCTTGAAAATGCGATCACTTTAAATGTGGCCACGGAACTCAAGGCCGTGGTCGAATTGGAGGAGACTCATCGCGATGGTGTTGAAATCCATTCTCTCGATTATGACTCCGTCAATTTCTTTGCTCGCGAAGATTTCACGCAAGAGAACTTCAGAGGTGATTTCTTCGGGCCTCTTAGTTTCGTATGCCAAATTATCTTTTTAAAAGGT
>JBFHGF010000442.1:0-2863 GCA_041583335.1 Bacteriovoracaceae bacterium | reverse complement strand
TGATCATGAAAATCGAGGGAGAATTCATCGGCCGGCTTAACCAATACCGTATTCAGCTCTTCTTTATTGTAATTGAGAATTTTAAAGCCAAAGTAATATTGGCCAGCGGCGCGCTCTATTACTGGGACCACCATAAAGTGGGGATGCTTAATAGGAAAAGGCATAATGAAATTATCAAAGTGTAATTTATCCCAAAGGCGCGCTTCTTCTGAGGCAACCCCGTCCATTTTGGAGAAAGTATACTTTCCCCCTTGGTAGTAAGTATCAGGTAATTTTCTTAAAGAGAGGAAGTCACTATTTACTCCATGATCAATGGCCTCATGATAGAAATCATAAGGAAGGTGTAAGAGGAGTTGATAACTTCCCAATAATAGGAATAGGAATATCAAAGGAAGAAGCTTTTTCATTGGCCTACTCTTCGGAATATTAGGCAGATAGATTAGCTTTTTTCTAGGTCCTTCTAAAAAACCTTGTTTAGGACTCGGATTTGATCTCAAGTTTTCTCTGGAATTTAACGATAAGTTCAGTGACGAGCACCTGATTTGCTATAAAGGTTTAATGCATGAATTCAGCAAGATCTAAAATTTTAATATTGATAAGCTTATATTTAGCGCAATTTATTTTGACCTCTTGTGAGGCCCCGCGTAGTACGCGAACCTCTAGTCGCGGCTCTACTTCCAGTAGCGCTTATAACTATGACGGAAGTTCAGGCTCTCTTTTAAACAATAATAACAACGATGATGATGACTCCGATGACAGTGATGATGACGATGATACCGTGAGCACGATCACCATTCCTAATGGAGCCGAAAGTTGCGATTGGTCAACCAATGGAACTTCTGGTTATACCGTGGGAGCTGCCCACTTGGCCGATGATGAATCCACCGCCCAAGAAGGAGCTTACAATATTTGTCAAAATGAAACATACGAGACAACCGTATACTTTCAACTTAAGAACGCCATCTCTGATGAACAGATTTGTCTCATTCCTATGTTTGAAACCGGTGGAAATTCAACCTACTTGGGTGAGCCTCGCTGCTTTACTCCCTCTGTGGCAGGAAAGATCTACACCATCACCCTATATAAGAACCGTCCCGGATATACCGGCTATGGGATAACAGGTGTTATGATGATGAGGGATAAGTCTTACTACTACACTTCTCCCTATCCAACGACTTATAAGATTTTCTCCGTGGATGCATACCTCTACTGTGCAAACTACTTGGCCGCTTACAATAGTGATGCCTACTGCCAGTCTTTTGCAGCAGGAGCACACTACGTCTACCATTCTTTCTAGAAAAATTTAATTGCGAAGATTTCCGCTAATGAGCTCACCTTTTTGATAGAGGCCATACATTTCTCCATCCACTGAGGGAAAGCTCAAAATGGGATAGAGGGCATCCGTGTTGAGGTCCACCCCTTCTTTCACGCGCGTACAAATGATGAAGTAATAGAAGCTCACCCCTTCGCGGTCATGGGCCTTAATATAGGTATAGATGGTATCCCCTTCATCATCGAGGTGGCGATAGATTTCATCGGGACTCATCATGGTCTTTTCAAAATATTCTTCGTAAAGAGAAAATGTTTCGATCGGAATATCCGCGGGACTTCTCTCTTCAATAAGAGTCGCTAGGTATTGAGACTTCTTATTCTCTAGCATCATCATCACATGCTCATCAATCTCGATGGATTCGACGGCATCTTGAGTGGATGAAATTTGATCATAGAAAGGAGTGAGGTCTTCAACCTTCTCGCCCCAACGGTAATTTTCAAGTAACTTAAGATCAGAAGTGGCCGAGGCAGAAATAATAAAGGATGGACCAAAGTCGTAAGTGAAGCATAGGCACATCAAATGAAAGGTTCCATACTTCTTATCTTCAAAAGAGCGAATAAAACTATAGACCGGAGAGCCATTCACATCTTCTTGTACCCAGATTTCATGGGGCTTCTTAAGTAGCTTATCCATATACGAGGGTCGCCCTACCACCTCAAGCACTTCTTCATCAAGCAAGTTGTGCTCACCACGCCACTTCTTCTCCGCTTCTTCAAAGTAATCGACTAATGGTGAATAGAAGTTTTCAATACAAGATTCGGAACAGAAGCCTTGAATGCTGTCACTTTCCACATAGAGGAGATCATCCGTCGTGGGTACGACTTTCTTACACTGGCAACAAAATTGAACGGGCTTAAAAAATGACAAGGTCTCTCCAAGGAGTTAAAGGTTTAATCCCATTTTAACATAAAGGGCATTGCCGTACAGCCCATCAATATTCCACAGTTTTGCCCCCAGTAATTGATCATTCTGGAGTCTTCTGGTCGCCATATGGGCACCCAGAGTCAGATCAACCATGGGAGAGACACCAAGAATAAGTTGAGGAGATACCACACTTACCTTGGCATCTTCTTGCAGACGGTTGGTGGCCAAAGCATCAGAAGAGCGGCCTATGGAATAGGAATTGGCCTCAACAAGAAAACGAATATCTTGAGAGACAACCCAACCTAAGCTCGCCGTAAGTTTTGAAATATTACCAATGGCCAATTCGGATTGGTCAGCGTCTCCAGTAATGATCATTTGATAACCGATTCCGAGGGCAAATTCATAGAAGCGCTTGGCCGTGGAGATTCCCACAATTTTATCAGTTCTTTGCGTGGCATAGAGAGAATTACTTTGGCCAAAACTCAATCCGGCCAAGAAGTCGACATGAGCAGCATCCATGGCCGAACCAAACTCAAGCCAATTAAAGCCAACCATTAACTCGGGATTACCATTTTCATAGCTGCTTCCAGTGTTCTCTTCATTAAGTAGGCCTTCTGAGAGCTTGGCCTGGGAGTAGCGGGCATCGAGATAGATATTATAAGGAGT
>JBFHGF010000441.1:0-2867 GCA_041583335.1 Bacteriovoracaceae bacterium | reverse complement strand
GGACACAAGGGATAGAACCTTATTCATCAATAAAGTCCTCGAACTCCCTTTTCATTGTATCGGACTCGACACCCTCTTTAAGGAGTTCTGTTACATAGTGAGTAAGATTAGACACAGGCTTAAAAGTTAGGCCGACTTTATAACGCTTGGTTCCCTCTTTCCCACCAACATAATCAACTTTATAAACAAGGTCTGCTCCCTTCACAACAAAGAGGTCACCATCAAAGAGAACATAGAAGCTATACTTGGCCTTTTCAGAAAAATATTTCCCTTCATCTTCACCTACAAGATAGGCCACACCAGAGCGAGAAATATCAAGAACACGAAAACCAACAAGGTCATCAATATCTGCGACTTTCTCTTTTAACTTCTCTTTAAGCTCTTTTTTCTGACGTTGTTTATAATCAACATAGAGTTTGTCCTCTTCACGTTTTAGCTCAATGACATTACTTTCATCCTTTTCATCTTGGATCTTAAAGTACACATAAACTTGATGATGGGGATACGTAAGAAGTCTTTCATTTGAACGCTTTTCAGAACGATAGAAGTCTTTGTCCAGTTCGACAATTAGAGTGTCATGAACTTCATCAAAGCTCACTGTTCCTTCAGTAAAGTAATCGACATCATTTATGATAAAAGTAAGGAGAATTCTTTTTCCAAGGTAAGAGTCATCAGACTCCTTCCCTTCACTAAAAAGACTAAGGTAGGCTTTTCGATCTGTAGCTGATTTGAAAATATGAAAATCAGATACTCTATATAACTGGGCCTCTTCTCCACGCACCCAAATCTTAATCACTTCTTTTTGTTTTTCTAGTGCCGCCAATTTTACCGACACTTCATCCAAAGTAAGCTTTAAGAATTGTGATGAATCCATCATGTTAGAGGCCCCTCACTCAAAGAATTAAGATAGTGTCGTAACTTGCTTAAGAAGATCAATCGACTCAAGTGCCTTACCACATCCTCTAACTACACAAGTAAGTGGATCTTCTGCAAGACTCACTGGAAGACCTGTTTTTTCTTTAATAAGAATATCAAGGTTAGCAAGTAATGATCCCCCACCAGCAAGGATAATTCCATTATCTACAATATCTGCGGCAAGTTCGGGAGGTGTCTTCTCTAGAGAAATTTTAATCGCCTCTACAACTTCAGAAATTGGATCACTAAGTGCATCTCTAATTTCGTCACTCGTCACTTCAATAATTTTTGGAGCACCTGCAATTAGGTCACGTCCCTTCACTTCAAAAGACTTCACTTCTTCGTCGAAAGGATAAGCGTTTCCAATTGAAATCTTAATCGCCTCTGCAGTACGCTCTCCAATAAGAAGTGAATATTTCTTTTTAATATATTGAGTAATCGCTTCATCAAACTTATCACCGGCCACTCTTACAGACTTAGAAAATACGATACCACCAAGGGAGATAACAGCAACTTCAGTTGTCCCACCTCCGATATCTACAATCATATTTCCAGAAGGCTCAGTGATAGGTAATCCAGCTCCAATCGCTGCGGCCATAGGCTCTTCAATCAAATAGACCTCTCTAGCACCAGCTTGTTCAGCTGATTCTTTAACCGCACGTTTTTCAACTTGGGTAATACCAAATGGGATACAGATAATGATTCTTGGTTTTACTAGCTTTGAGCCGGCAAGAGACTTTTGAATAAAGTAACGAAGCATCGCCTGAGTTACTTCAAAGTCTGCGATAACACCATCTTTCATTGGTCTAATGGCCTTAATGGATCCCGGTGTTCTCCCTAGCATTTCTTTGGCTTCTTTTCCTACGGCCAAAACTTTTGAAACACCTTTCACTCCCTCATGTACAGCAACAACTGAAGGTTCATTAACAATGATCCCTCTATCTTTTGCATAAACAAGGCAGTTCGCCGTTCCTAGGTCAATGGCCAAATCATTTGAAAACCAATCTAAAAATTTCTTAAACATCTCTTTGTATCCTTAACTAGTATTTAATTAACCAATGAATCATCTTAATTTAGTAACAAAAAATATGGAGATATAAGGAAAAAGGACGCCATTTTCAGGCTAAAAATAGAGATTTACGAAAGAGTGTAATCCACACCAATTCCGCTGCTTATCGTCATTCCTTTTACGCTTTACCCCTCCATGGGGTGATAATAAGTAAAATTTACCACTTAGAGGGATTCTATGACAATATTTCACCTTTGTTAATCAAGCAAAATCGACCAAATATCTACCCTAATCTTGCCATTTTGGGTCTGAGAAACTAATATGGAGCGAAATTCTGAATCCGTAACACTTAGCAGTAGAGGTTGTATAATGGGAATGGGAAGAAAGAAAACTGTATTGAAGATGAAAAGAAAAAAAGGGCAAGCGAAGAAAAAAGCTCGTATTCAAAAGCTTATCGCTGCTGGAAAAAGTAAATAATCTTTTCCGCACCTTCTTCTTTTTACTAAAAAAGAATCTAATAAAGCACTCTCCACTTAGCGATGAGTGCTTTTTTAGTTTATACCCTTATATTTTTTGAAGTAATCCACATTTGCTTCCACATCTGAACTCATCTCAAAACTATACACTTTTGCTCTAGTTAAAAAACGACACAAGCTCCATGCACGAGATAAGAAAATCTTAGCTTTCCTAAAGAAATCAATCGGTCCAAATTCCCAAAAGTATTCAATTAAAATAGGAAGTCCTATTCCTATAATTCCCTGTTCGAATATAAAAGGAAATATACTCAAGCGCATCTTTTCTATAAGCTTCGGCTTCTCAAAGCCTCTAAATCCTCGGAACAGAATAACTCGATCATACTCTCCTCCAATCTTTATATTCAGGTCATCCAATGCATAAAGGCACTTTAGTCCATATTCCTTCCTCTCAAGCTGATAGCTTGAGG
>JBFHGF010000440.1:0-2872 GCA_041583335.1 Bacteriovoracaceae bacterium | reverse complement strand
ACTCCAATTCCCGTTTGACCAGAGAAGCTCGCAATAATTCCATAGGGGTTCTCATTGAGGAAGATATCAAAGAGGTCTTCCGAGAAAAGAGGCGAGAGGTAGAGGCGATCAGAGGAATCATAATCAGTTGAAACCGTCTCAGGGTTTGAATTGATCATTACCGCCTTGATTCCTTTTTCTCTCAGGCGTTGACAGGCCTTAACACAAGAGTAGTCAAATTCTATCCCTTGCCCAATTCGGTTAGGGCCAGAGCCCATAATCGTGACGGCCTTGGTTCCGTCTTCAAAACGAGTGGCCTCATTTTCCGTCATATAAGTCGAATAGAAGTAAGGGGTTTCGGCCTTAAATTCTCCGGAGCAAGTATCAACGGCCTTGTACACAGGGAAGATACCGTGATCAAATCTAAATTGGAGAATTTCCTTTTGACCTTTATTGGTAAGAAGGGCCAAGTATTTATCTGATAATCCCATCAGCTTGGCCTCAGTGAAGGTCTCTTTATGAAAGAGTTTTTCTGGGTTGGCCTCGATCTCTTCTTCGAGATCTTTAATCATCTCCATTTGCTCCACAAACCAAGGAGTCACTTTTGTGATGTCGGAGACTTCCTCTACAGACATACCTAGGCGGACTCCTTCTAGACAGGTGAGAAGTCCAAGCAGGTAAGGCTGTTGGAGCCTCTTGGTAACATATTCACGATCCATTTTTATGGGAGTGCTCTTGAGTTGCGATAGACTTGGGATTTCAAGCCCAATCTCTAGCGAGCGTAACGCTTTGAGGAAGGCCTCGTTAAAAGAACTTCCTAGACTTAGAACTTCTCCCACACTTCGCATCTGAGGTCCCAGAATTTGAGAGCTGGTAGGGAATTTGTTGAAAGGAAAGATGGGGATCTTAACTGCAACATAATCCAATGTCGGCTCAAAGGCCACTGGAGAGGCCTTGGTAATATCGTTAAGAATTTCTTTGAGGCCATAACCCACGGCCAGTAAGGCCGAGATTTTTGCAATTGGATAACCTGTTGCTTTAGAGGCCAAGGCCGAAGAGCGCGATACCCTAGGATTCATTTCAATAACCACAATATCATTTTCATCATGAGGGTTAATCGCAAATTGAACATTGGCCCCACCGGCCACAACTCCCATATGCTTGGCGACAGTAAGCGCAATCGTTCTCATCTTCTGATAACAGCGATCACTAATGGTCTGGGCCGGGGCCACCGTGATGGAATCACCGGTGTGGATACCACAGGGATCAACGTTTTCAATGGAGCAAATGATTACACCATTTTGCTCTTTATCGACCATCACTTCGAGTTCAATTTCTTTCCAACCAAGAAGTGATTTCTCCATCGTGATGGGAAATTTAATATCAGTGGTTTCAAAGACATCTTTGAGTTCCGCTTCATTGTGAACCAAGGCCGCTCCCTTTCCCCCAAGGGCAAAGTCACGCCGAATAATGAGAGGGTAACCCACTTTAGAGTTGGCCATCATCAAGGCCTCACTAGGAGAGTCCGCATGGTAGCGCTTACCGGTTTGGTAGCCTAGTGTTGCCAGTTCCGCTGAGAAGAGGTCACGATCTTCGGTTTTTTGAATGGTTTCTACGCGCGCTCCTAGCAGGTCTACATTATGCGCCGAAAGCCATCCATCTTCTTCAAGCTCAATACACATATTAAGGGCCGTTTGACCGCCCATGGTAGAGAGAACAGCGTCCACATTTTCTTTTTCAATAATTTTCTTAATGGTCTCTTTGGTAATGGGCTCAATATAAGTTCGGTAGGCCATATCCGCATCCGTCATGATGGTGGCCGGGTTAGAGTTGAGCAGAACCACATCAATGCCAATCTCTTTGAGGGATTTACAGGCCTGGGTTCCCGAGTAATCAAATTCAGAGGCCTGTCCAATCTTAATGGGACCAGAACCTATGAGGAGGATTTTCTTATAGGGAATATCCTTTTCAATCTTTTGGTTGAGATCGACTAAGGGTACTAAGTCAGCCGTTTTCACTGTTTCAGGTGCGCCTTTTTTGAGGTAGTCCTCAATTTCTACAAAGTACTTGTGGGCATCGGCCGGACCAGGGTTGGCCTCGGGGTGGAATTGAACGGCCCTTAGGAAATGATCAGTAGTGGCCAATCCTTCAATGGATTGATCAAATAATGAGCGGTAACTTACGAAGAGCTCTTTACCGAGAATATTGTCGTGAAGGATCGCCGCAAAGGATTCATCATCCGTGGCATAACCATGGTTTTGCGAGGTAATAAGGATTTCACCGCTCTCATGCTCAAGGCAAGGGTGGTTAACGCCACGCTGGCCAAAGGGAAGGCGATTAATCTTTGCCCCAAGGGCAAGCGTTAAGAGTTGATGACCAAGACAGATTCCACGCAGAGGAACACCAAGACCCAGCATCTTTCTTACTTCTTCAATTTCGCCAGTAAGTTCACGAGGGTCTCCAGGACCGTTACTGAGGAAAATCAACCTTGGGTTTAAGGCCTTTACTTCATCGGCCGTTGTTGAATACGGCACGCTAACCAAAGGTAGGCGCATATCAATGAAGTTATTAATAATGGATTGTTTCGCCCCATAGTTAAAAAAGACAATAGGGTTATCACCAGGAATAAGGGTTTCCACTGTACTTTGGCTGACGCGACTAAGGTCGGCACAGTGAAGAGTGGCCGCTTCAAATTCACTAGGCGCAGGAGCGTTTGGTGAAGTTGTGAAGACTGACTTATGAGAGCACACGCCATCGGTGAGAAAGCGTACTAGGGCACGTGTATCAAGACCATGAACCAAGGGGATCTGTTGGGCTTCATGAAGTTGGTTGAGGAATTTATTGGGGGAGAAATTTCTCGCGACGACCGCCGTAGCATGGCACTTCTTGCTTT
>JBFHGF010000439.1:0-2878 GCA_041583335.1 Bacteriovoracaceae bacterium | reverse complement strand
GCTTTTCAAGATCAATGGTCGCACCGCCTGTAAGCTCGGCCATTTCACCAATGGAAGAAGAAATCCCACCGGCTCCATTATCAGTAACACAAGTAAAGAGGCCAAGATCACGGGCCTCTAATAAGAAATCCATCACCCGTTTTTGAGTGATAGGATCTCCAATTTGAACGGCCGTGGCCGGAGATTCTTCATTAAGTTCCATACTAGAGAAAGTAGCACCGTGAATTCCGTCAGCGCCGACACCACCACCAGAGACTATGATGAAGTCACCTTTTTGTGCCCCTTTTGTTCTTCCTTCTCGACCATCAGGTAGAGTTGTCGGCAAAGTTCCTATCGTTCCACAAAATACAAGGGGTTTTCCTGCGTAAGAGGAATCAAATTGAATGGCGCCATTAATTGTGGGGATACCACTTTTATTACCACCATCTTCAACTCCTTTATGAACACCTTTTAACAGCGCCGCCGGTTCCATAAGACCTGCGGGTAGGAGATGTGAATCCACCTGTTGTGGCAATTGAGTAGAAGCAAAACAAAAGACATCAGTGTTAGCAATGGGTTTGGCCCCAAGTCCACAACCAAGGATATCTCGATTCACACCCAAAATCCCGGTTATCGCCCCCCCATAGGGATCGAGAGCACTAGGACTATTGTGGGTTTCGACTTTAATACAGAGGTCAATCTTCTTATCGAAACGCACAATTCCAGCATTGTCACTAAAGACGCTAACTAACCAGTCTACTCCGGCCGCTTCAATATCTTTAGTGGATTTCTTAATATAGGACTTATAAAGGGAGTCAATCGTTTCGGTGCTACCACTTTTTTCATTAGTGTACTCAATCTTACTGGCAAAGATTTTATGCTTACAGTGTTCAGACCAAGTCTGGGCCAAAACTTCAAGTTCCACATCGGTAGGATATTGCGAAAGCCCTTTGGCCTGACGCTCAGACGTGCGTTGTTCATCTTCATAATAGGCCTTAATGGTTTGCATTTCATTAAGGTTTAGGGCCAAACACATCTTAGCACTCAAATCCAAAAGTTCATCATCATTTAAGTTGAGGTCAATGGTATGGGCACTAGGATCATGTTGGATATGAACATTAGGGAGCGAAATATTTTCAAAGCGGGAGTTATCTCTAAATTGTGATGAACTCATAATTTTGGCCGCTTCGATAAGCGGGTTATGAACCGTTAAGGAGAAATCTTTAAGAACCTCAGGTGGAAAATCTTGAGGGCCAGTCATTATGTAAAGCGTACCCGAGTAACAAGAACACTGAATATCAAATACCTCAAAGGCCTGAGCTAGCGAGCGGCCTGGGTTATCGGTAACACCAGGTAGCCCGTGAACATCAATAACGGCGGCCACTTGGCCATGTTCGAAAGTATAGGCTTCGAAATGTCCAGTTTGAAGACATGGGTCCCATAATACCTTTTCAAAAGCACTGGGTTCGGGAGTCTCTTGCGATTCAGAGGCCATGAGATAATAGGGAACTTTATAAATTTTTGTCGCTGCAAACGGGGTAGGCAGAAGTTTGGCCAAGCCTGTTTCTTGCACAGGAAATTGGGGAACAATTTCACAGCGCTTCATCCATCGGTAGTTTTCAGTTTTCATGATTGATCCTTATAATAAAGTCACTTCATCAAGTGGTAGGGCCTGTGCCTTAAGGCCAGCTGGACCCGCTTCCAGAGTGATTTCATTTTTAACGATATATTGGAGTAATTTCTTATAAGATAAATTCTCAAAGGCCTTGCCTTGTTCAATTACTTCATCTAGCGACAGAGTAAGATCCAAGGGAAGTTCTTTTTGATAGAGAATAGGCCCTTCATCCACTCCTTCATTAACCAAATGAAGAGTGTGGCCATAGACATTCTCTTTTGCCTCATAGGCCTGTTGATAACCGCCAAGACCGGGATACTTGGGCAGTAAGCTTGGATGAATATTAACAACTCGACACGCCCCATTTTCTTCAAAATGAGAAAGGAAATGATGTCCTAATACTTTCATGAAGCCGGCGAGGAATATCCAATCCACTTGGTATTCAATACACTTGTCGATAACGGCCTGTTCAAAGCGCTCATCGACACCAGTGGCCTTAGCGGGAATATAGAGGACTGGAATACTGCGTTTGGGAACTTCTTGCAAAAGAGGGCTTGCCTTACGATTGACAAGGACAAAGGCCGCTGGACGGCCGATATCTATACCGTGATCCACAAGGGCCAATGCATTGGTACCACTACCACTGGCCATAATGGCGTAAGATTTGGGTGAACTCAAAGTAAAACTAGACACTTTGCCCCCTTCTTTGGCCACCGATATCATGTCTATAGTGTGCGTCTTGAAAATTGATTTGCTCTATCCAGTGATAGGCCTTTTGTCTCGCCAATTCGTAGTCGGAATCTGTGGCCGTTACTCCAAGCACGCGCCCACCTGAATTGTAGTAGTTTCCGGCCTGATCTTTTTTTACACCGGCCATAAAGAGAATTTCTTCTTGTACACCGTGCTGTGGGTGCAGTAACTCGAGGGGAATCTCAATCACATGATCTAAACTCATGGGGTGCTTCCCAATAGAGGGATATCCGCCAGAAGTCATCACCACATGTACAGAAGTGAGGTCTTTAAGTTTTAGAGGAGTTGAAAACTTACCATGAACGCAGAGGTTCCACAGCCCTTGAGAGAGATTGCCTTCAATCAAAGGCAAAAGAGTCTGTGCCTCCGGATCACCAAAACGAACATTGTATTCGATTACATAAGGGTCTTGGAGCGAATCAATCATCAGCCCCATGAAGAGGATCCCCTTAAAAGGCGTTCCGCGCTCTTTCATACCTTTAAGGGTTGGTATTAAAACACGTTGTATAATCTTTTCTTGAGTTGTAGAAGAGG
>JBFHGF010000438.1:0-2879 GCA_041583335.1 Bacteriovoracaceae bacterium | reverse complement strand
GCGGGATCGGTCAAGACTAGAACTTTGACTGAGAAATCTACCATTTTCACCTATCCTTAAATAAATATTGTTCCACTATAATTTAACAAAAAAGTTTGTATAGTTTCACAAGCTATATAGGTAGAAGATCTCTATTTCTTTTTAACAAAAAAAAGGAGCCCGAGAGCCCCTTTAATATTGAAGTTTCTTTAATTTATCACCTCATAATTTAACAAATTATAAGATATAAACGTTAGAACGGGATATCGTCAGCAGTGAAGTTAGAGTCTGTTGAGATATCGTAATCTTGGTTCATCACGCTATCATTTTGAGGGGCCATTTGGTTGTATGAGTCCTGCTGTTGAGAACGTCCTTGACCAGCACCTGCTCCAGCAGAAGCTTGACCACCAAGAAATTGAATATTTCTAGCGTTGATTTCTGTTGTGTATCTTTTTTGACCTTGTTGATCTTCCCATTGACGTGTTTGAAGTGAACCTTCTACGAAACACTGTCTACCTTTTGCAAGGTACTGGTTACATAGTTCAGCAAGTTTTCCCCAAACAACAACTCTGTGCCATTCCGTTCTTTCTTGTTTTTGCCCAGACTTATCCGTCCATGACTCAGAAGTAGCGAGTGAGAAGTTACAAACCGCTGCTCCAGATGGAGTGTACTTAAGCTCTGGCTCTTGTCCTAATCTTCCGATCAAGATTACTTTGTTAATACTCATAATGAAGTCTCCTATCAGTTCAAGCACACCGAAAACAAACTTTAGAATCTCAGTGTGACAAGGTAAACTCACCCCTTATGGGGTAAAAATTAAGTAATATGGTCAAACATATCCCGGCCTCTACCGTTTTAGAAGCAAGATTTTCTAACCAATTCTCAATTTGCAAATGAGGGCCCATGGACTTCGAAATAACTATTGAAAATAAAAGGAATCAAATAGATTCGGATTAGAGATTGGACTGGAGGTCGGTCGAATTTTGATCATTCTGACTATACGCAGGATGATGCTGCCAAAAATCACTAACCAACTGGCGCGCCACCTTCACATCTTTCTTATACCAAGACGCATCAAATCCGCAATGAGGACAAGGTATCTCTCTTTTATAAAGGGCCCTACGAGTGAACTCAAAGAGCGGCCATAATAGAAAGAAGATAAAGACTCCCCTAAACTCCCACCATGAAAAGGTCGCGGCAGTAAAAAGAGTCGTAATAATCCCCATTTGAACATAGTTCATAGGAGATAGGCGGAAACTGATCGAGAAATTGCGCTGGGTACGGCATAGCGGACAAAAGAAATCCATCGCAGACTTCTTATAGCGATAGGTTCTCCCCTCGAGAGGCCTCCACATCTGATGCCTTTGAATATTTAGATCTTTGGGGAAATTCATCCACTCTCCTTCTTGTCTCCTATTCATTTTACCGGTTTTCCAAGGCCGATTTAAGGGGGCATCTCCTGCCCTAAACGGCCAAGGGCCGCCCTGCGACGACCCTTGGAAGATCAACTTTAGAAAGCCTGCTTTCGCAGTAGCTCAGTGGAAAAGTGATACATGATAGGACGACCGAACAACTTACGTTCCACATCCCCTGATACGGTCATGCTCGGGGGAACACCCAACTAAGTTCAAAAGCCATTCCAAAAACATAAGCCGCACAGCACAAGAGATTCCAGTCATTTGCCCCATTTCACTTCAAAAATTGACCATATATTTTGACCCTAGTAGCATTAAGACACTAAAATCCATGCGTTTTGGTACCTTTACACTCACACTTTAGAAGGTAATAAAAACCGATGTTTAAACGAATTCTCCAAGGCCGTAAAAAGGCCCTTAATGAAGCCGGACAAGTCTCTATTTTCCTAGGCATGTCTCTTCTTGTCGTTGTGACGTTTATCGCTTTCATTGTGAACGTAGGTCTTTTCGTCAAGGCCAAAATCAACCTCCAAAATGCCGTAGACTCTGCCGCCTATGCCGGAGCAGCGACTCAGGCCCGACAGTTAACCAATATAGGTCACCTCAATTGGGAGTTAAGAAACACCTATAAAGAGTGGATGCTTAAGTACTACGTCTTTGGAAATATTGGACTCGATGCCATTGAAAATCCAGATGGCCAAGACTCTGGAAACCCCTCTTGTAATGGTGGAGTAGACCTCAACCCAACTGGTGCCATGAATTTTCGACTGCGCCAATTTAGAGGGGCCAACTGCCAGCACCACGACCCCAATATTTTTGATCGCTATAATGTTCCCTCTGTATGTGTTCACTTTGGATCAAGTAACAATATTTGTGAGATTGTAAGTTTACCTGGTCTTCCTCGCTTCAATACAGTTGGACTCCCAAGTATTTCCGAACAACATGAATCTTTTCTCAACAATATTGTTGCTACCAAAGCTGATGATTGCTCCAAGCGATCTGCGATTAATCAAGGAGTGACCTTGATGTGGACTTATGGAATTGGTAAGGCCGATATTATACCAGGTGCCCCTCAAATTGCTTCGACTCGTATCGGGGCATGGGTTGAGGCCATCGAAATCGGAATGAGAATCAGAAACCTCGAGTACATCATGAATCGCAGGCCAGAGGAACAATACCTTTGCACTGATCCCAGTGTCGTAGAGGGAGGCTGTGTTCCGATTTCCAACTACACGGATGACTCCAACCCTCTTCCCTATGCAGAGAGAACCACAAAGGCTTTTTATAGTGCCTATCGAAATCTATCGGGAGGAGCTGGTAAAGAGGCCGGAGAAAACTTAGATTTTGCCACTCGTTTTAGAATGAGAGAGATTCCTCCTACTCCCTATATTCCAACCGAGACAGATCTTAGTGCGTACCTCATTCCTAGTAATGGAGCGGAAGATGCTTTTAACAAGTACTATGTTGACCTTAAGGCCATTCCAG
>JBFHGF010000437.1:0-2880 GCA_041583335.1 Bacteriovoracaceae bacterium | reverse complement strand
TTTTAATTCAATATTTTCCACTTTAATCTCCTTTGAAAACTAGTTTTGCTAGCAAAACTAGTTTTCAAAGGAGATTAAAGTGGAAAATATTGAATTAAAAAAACAACCCAATGGCCTTCTCGTATTAAAATATGGAGAGCAGTGGGTAGAAGTTTTCATTAAGGAGTGCTTCCCTTGGCGTAGTCCGGGGAAGTATCTCTCCCTTCGGGATAAGGATGATAATGAGGTATGCTTGATTGAAGACTTAATGCAGCTTGAAGAAGCAGCTCGGTTGCTCATTGAAGAGGAATTAAATTTCTCTCAGTTTGTCCTTGAGATTCTATCCATCGAGAAGATTGAAGAAGATGTGGAATTGCGCAGATATCTTGTGCAAACCGCACAAGGAGAGAGGATCTTTCAAACCAAATTAGAAACATGGCCAGAACTCTTAGAGGATGGTGAAGTTATGATTGAAGATTTGGCCGGGGACCTCTTTCGTATCAAGAATGTAAATAGGCTCGATGAAAAGAGTCGCCAAGAATTATCACCTTATATCAGTTAGGAGTAATGATGAAACTAGAAACTGAGAGGTTAATCCTCTCCAGCTATACAGAAGATGATAAACCGCGTTTGGTGGAACTTTTAAACGACAAGCGGGTGACCTCCACAACTTCGGGGATTCCTTCTCCTTATTCCATGGCCGATGCAGATTGGTTCTATGGAAAAATGGAGGAGCGGGGGGCTGAAGGTGATGTACAATTGGCCATTCGCCTCAAGCAAACGGGACAGTTGATCGGAGGAATAGGTCTTCACGCAAGTCTCGCCCATAAGAGGGCGATGGCCGGCTATTGGCTCACTCCTGCCCACTGGGGTAAGGGATTCATGACAGAGGCGTTAGTGCGAATGATTGAATATGGTTTTAAAGAAATGGACTTGATTCGCATTGAGGCCCATCACATGGCGCAAAACTCTGCCAGTGGTAAGGTAATGGTAAAGGCCGGGATGGAGAAGGAAGGTTACTTTAAATCCCATATCATTAAAGATGGAGAAATTCTCGACTCTGTTCACTACGCCATCATTCGTTAGGCATTCGTTAGGTACGCGCTCCCTTTTCGGGAAATCTTTTTTTGCGCAAAAGGGAGCGCGTACCTAAAATCCCTTAGGTCCAGGCTTAGGGGTTAGAAAAACCAAGGTTGCGTAATTGCTTAGAAAGTTCGAGAAGGGGCAGGCCTATAATGGCAGTGGAATCTTCGGTTTCAATGGAGTCAAATAGGGAGATTCCAAGGGATTCTATTTTATAAGAACCAGCACAATAGATTGGGTCATCTTTTTCTACATAGCGTTTGATCTCTTCAAGGCCGAGCTCTCTCATAGTGAGTTTTGTTCGATTGGTCCACTCGTAGACAAATCCATTGGGCCCAAGGATACAAGTGGAGGTAATCAACTCATGGGACTTTCCCGCCACTTTTCTTAATTGTACTACGGCCGCTTCTTTGGTGCCGGGTTTTCCTAAAACCTCACCTTCGAAGAGGCTAATTTGATCACCCCCAATGACATAGGACTGGGGGTGAGTTTGGAAAACGGCCTTGGCCTTTTCATAGGCCAAGGTTTTAGTGAGAACCATGGGGTCGGTGATATCCTCTTTGAAAGGGTCTTCATCCACTTGTGAGTCTTTCGCCTCAAAAGGGATGTGCAGTCTTTCTAGGAGCTCTTTGCGATAGGGCGAAGTGCTCGCGAGGATAAGGTTGGCCATGGCTTCTCTTCCTTATTGAAGTTGAGAGGTTAAGTCTTGAATGAGGTCTTGAGAGCGTCTTACAAATTGCTCTTTGTCTTCATTCTTGAGACCTTCACTTGAAATGGACGCGAGGTCACCAACATAGTGAACAATTCTCTCAACCAATTGCTCTTGAGATCCTTTCTCATGGAGTTTAAGTGCATTTTGAATCAATGGATTTGAAGGATTGATCACCAACGTTTTCTTTACGGGGAAATTTGCTGATGCACCTTGGCCCATACTCTCGGCCATTTTTTGAAAGCGCTTCATTTGCTCATCAACTTTGTAGTAGGCCGGTGTGGTTGCCCCTTTAATCTTTTGGATTTCAATATCCATTTGACTAGGATCGGCCTCTTCACCCTCTTTGGTTTCACCCACAAGAACACGTTTGAAAAGGTCTTGAACTTTCATGTCCTCATCAGTGGTATTTTCCGCTTCAAAGAGATTCGACATTTCAGAGCTGATGGAAGCAAATTGAATTTTCTTATCCTTGATGGCATGCATTTCTGCATGTTGCATAAAGTGAGGATCAATGTGGTCATCCATTTCGAGGGCCATAATACCAGCATCTTTCAGTTGATTAATGATGGCGTGATCGGCCTTATCTTTTTCATAATAGAGTACTTTTTCACCAACTTTTTCTTGGAACTCTGTAGGGATGGAGTCAAAGTACTCGGGGAAGGTTACGTACTTCCCTTGAGCATTATTGAAGATAATACGTTCACGCATTAGCTCATCAAACTTAGTATCTGAAACACATCCGTATTTAACAAAGAGTCCTGAATCGGCCCAGATTGATTCAAACTTTTCACGATCATTATTAAAGAGTTTCTTCAAAGATTCCGCGACTTTCTTTACCACGTAATTGGAGATCTTCTTAACATTAGGATCACCCTGAAGTGATGAGCGAGAAACATTCAATGGAATATCTGTGGAATCAATTGTCCCCTTAAGAAGGCTTAAGAATTCAGGGATAATATTCTTAACGTTATCGCTAACAAAGACTTGCTTAGAGTAGAGGCGAATATTCTTTTCGTTAAAAGGCATCTTTGGATTAATCTTAGGGAAGTAGAGGATTCCTTCTAGGAGGAAAGGATGGTCTACTTTGAGGTGGAGCCAAAAAAGGG
>JBFHGF010000436.1:0-2891 GCA_041583335.1 Bacteriovoracaceae bacterium | reverse complement strand
TGTAGAGAACGTAATAAAGTCACTGAGACAATATATTGGAACGAAGACAGATGTTAAGGAAGTAAATCTAAAGAGAATTGAAAACCTGATAAACTACAGACCTCGTAAGGTGCTTGACTACAGAACACCTTATGAGGTCTAGTATAATAGAAAAGTTGCACTGGCAGTTGGAATCTAGCCGCGTACCTAAAAGCTGAAATCGGAGTTGAGGAGAATTTTCTTTCCTCCTTTGAAGGCCCAGGCCTTACCCACGAAAGTGAGTTGTTCACCGTTGCGAATAATTCCGCTGCCGTCAGGAAGAGCAAAGAGCGGATGGTTGAGGTTGCGTGACTTAGCTATTAATTCTCGATCATAGCGCAGAGAATTCTTGTAATGGGGAAAGAATTCAAAGCGCACCAGTCCTAAGGCCTGTAGGTTTCTTATATTTTCTTCATTTTCGTCGCGATCAAATTCCGGATACCCGGCCGTCTTTATATTGGGAGTCATCATAATCGCTCCAGCACTCAGCCCGGTAAGCACTTTCCCCATCAGAGCGTATTCCCTTAGAAACTCAAGATAGCCATAATGGCGTAAGTACTTGAGGAAGTAATAGGTGTTCCCTCCTCCAAGGTGGATTAAATCGCTATTGAAGACTTCTTTCATCAAGACACGGTCTTGGGGAATATCCACAGGAAAGTAGATAAAGCGAGAGACCCCGAAACTTTCATATTGCTTAACGAAGTCGTGAAACTCGGCTTCACCGTCATAACTGGAGCTGGGAATAAAAACAAACGTTGGATTTGGATTACCGATAAGATCTAGGCAGGCCTGATCTACGGATTCATTTTCCTCTTCATCACCACCACTATAGAAAACTAACTTCACAGCCCCTCTCGATATTCCCTCACCACCTTCAAAAATCCACGCATAAGTTGAGAGCGTTTAGGGCGATCAGATTTCGCCACTCGTTCACCATCGGGATTGAGGTTTTGATATTCGGAGAAATTATAAAGCAAATCGTAAACTTTGTCTGGTTTCATTGACTCAATTTGTCCCATCAAAATATCGGTAATATGAGAAATGGAATCCCCTGTGACTCTATCGTACTTATTGATAATAGAAGAGCGCATACTCATATTGAGGAGCATGCGGTTAAATGTCGTTTTTTCGATGGAGGAGCCTAGAAAGGTCAGTTCACGGTAGAGCTTTTGAAACTCATCGATCTTTCTACTCTTATAACTGGTGAGTTCTACATCTTTCTTCGTTGCATAGGTTGATTTGGCAATTTCGAGAAACTCTGTGCGCTCCACATCCTCTTCTCGACTTAAATAGATTTGAGGTAGTTCCCGTAGAACGTCACGCATACAGAAGACGGCATCCCAGGTTATACCATCATTGACTTTCTTTGGTCCACGATGAGATTTGGCCTTTTCAAAGTAGAAGAAGACTTTTTGAAATTCTTCTACCAACTCTCTATTTTTATCAAGGATTTCTTTGGCCGTCTCACCAGAGAAGCCTACTTTATAGAGTAGGTTCTTATACTTACAACGCCAAAAAGTTTCTTCAAAATCATCTGACCACTGACCTTTGGCGAATTCTTTAATGGGCTTTTTCTCCCCTGTCTTTAAATAATCAACCAACTGACAAAAGGTTTGGGCCGTGTACTTGGCCTTTTGCTTTTGTTCCATAATCGTAGTGGAGAAACGATCTGTATCATCGAAGCGGTATTCACTATGAAAGAGTCCAAATTGGCGGACGGAGCCGTAGTCAATAATTCCTCCATCCATAAGAACATTATCCCCGTCCCAATCCAACCAACAGAAGATATACTCATCTTCAAATTTGGCCGCGGTTCGAGCAAAGACATCCACTTGTTTCTTTAGAAAATAGTCCCAACGGGCCTTCTCAGATTTGGGCATATCTTCCCAAACGCCATTATCTTCTTGGCGCTTAATATAGTAATTGAGCATGGCCTGAAGGGCCTCATAGTTTCCTTGCTTCAAGTGATTAAATAAATGGCTTGGGCGTAAAAGGTTATCGTGCACGCGAATCGTAATGGCGTACCCATCTTCAAATTGCAAAATACCTAAGACTCGCTCTGTTTTAACTTTATTCTTATGGAGAATCTCAGAGAAGAATAGCGAAGCGATTCCCTCATCAACCTCTGCATAACCACATCCATAAGAAATAGTGGGGTCTCCCGTTTGGAAGTACTTATTTTGAATATGGGTGGCGGGAGAAAGGCAAGTCGCCCCTGTTCCACAACTAGAGATATCCCAAGTCTGTCCCTTATGCTTATGTACTCCATTCCAGATACTTCTTCCATCGCCGGAAGTTTTCCCTTGCTTATTGGGGTGTTGGAGTTGGAGATAGCGCGTGGCCATATAGAAGTGAGGCTTAATATCTTCTTTTGCAAATTCAATTTCATGAATCTGGTCATACTCATTGATAATCACCAAAGCAAAAGTATCAAGAAGCTGCTCTTCAAGTTCTTTGGTCATATGGTTGGGGTGATTCTTAGAGATTAGGCCAATTTCACGGGCCAATTCGTAATTAAAGACCACCACCTTGCCCCCATGGCGCTTACGAGCGCGATAGGCCACAAACGAATCAATGGTTTCCTTTTGGAGCGGATGCTTCCCATTAATCTTTTTAAATTTAGAGTAACTGGTTTTTAAGGGCTCAAAGTCCTCATCCCACTTCCAGTTAATATTTTCGTTCTTCTTTAACCTAGTCATAAGCTCCCAAAACGATCAACGGTACTCCTTTATTATAGCATCTCCATCATTTGGTAAAAGACGGTTATTTTACTCCAGTGAATCTCTATCTCACTAAAATCACTAAAAATAACAGAGCAAAAGAATCCGATACTCTCCCCTCATTAATGCGCTATACTCTCTCCATGACAAATT
>JBFHGF010000435.1:0-2893 GCA_041583335.1 Bacteriovoracaceae bacterium | reverse complement strand
TTTGGAAAGTCGGTCTACTCCAATGCCATGCTCTTGGGGGCGAGTTTTCAAGCGGGACTTCTTCCTTTCAGTGCCGCCAATATGAAAGGGGCCTTTGAACGGGCAACTCCAAGAGGTGAGTTTGAACCCAATTGGCTGGCCTTTCAACTGGGACGTAAGGTTTTCCTCGAAGGAGACCTCGATCTGCTTGATACTATGAAAACTCGGGCCAAGAAAACCCATGAAGAATTATTGATTCAATCGCTAGGGGAGAGCTTTTTGCCCTGGCAAAATAAGAAGGTCTTTCTCAAACTCTTTGCTAGCTCTCTCGATAAACTGGTTAAATACTTTCCGGAAGTTTCTCGCAAGAGTTTGGCCCAGTACCTACATGACCTCTTTATCTATGATCGGGGTATTCATGCCACAGAGTTTATAAAAGAAGCCGCGACCCTTAAGGAATACTTTAAAGATACTCCAGAGGTTATACCCATGGCCTTGAGAACCTTGGCCAAAACTTATTTTATCAAAGATGAAGTGTTCATCTCTCATATAATGATTTCGCCTATGAAAAAGGCAAGAGATGAAAAACTTTATCGAGATCTTGGTAAGAGTTATCGAGTGGAGCGTATCAATCGTCCTTCTTTTGATCTTATGGGCAAGACATTCGAATTTGATATTAGCCCCAAGGATTGGATGCTCGGAACCATGCGCCACCTACGCATATTGCGAGTCCTCTTGAGAGGGTGGCATAAACGTGAAAAGCAAATTGCCAAAGAGACGCGGGATAAGCTTCTTAATGAGGTGATAAAAGTAGAGCCCCAAGAGCGCTATAAGGCCATCGTAAAGCTTGAAAATATTAAAGGCTATCGCGAGGTTCGCTATAGTGGAGCAGAGCAAGTTCTATGATGAATCCTACGTGGCGCATTTTCTTGGTCTTTTCCATTCTTCTGCTGCAAACGTTCCCATGCTTTGGTGTAGAGGAAGAGACTTTACGCCTGTCTCGTAAAATGATTGGCCTAATTCAAAAGGCCAAGAATTGTGCCATTAGGCCGGGTAAAGATTCTGTTGATCTGTGTACGGGAATTACATTAGATAAGAAAGATTTGGACTTCTTTAAAGGTTTAGATGCTAAACGTTGTCAGCAATTCATTCGTCAGATGGGCTATCAGGTTTACCAGACGAAGGATAAAGTGACCCAGGCCCGAGTCAAAACGGATAAGAACTTTAAACAGATGCGTGATGAATTCGACCAGTCGACTAAGCTGGCCTATATCGACTACAAACTTAAGTCGGTGCTTTTTAAGCCCAGCGCTCAAGTGGGCGACTGTATTCACGAGATCATCCACTTCTATCAGCATAATCGGCCATCTACTTCTGAGCTCTCTCCTGCCCATCGCGATGAATTGCAAGAGAAGTTACAAGTTCAACTGGAAAAGGAAATCGAAATTGTCGCCGGTTGGGAGAAGAAGGGGAATAAAGAAAAGGCCATGGAAATGGCCAATCAACTTAGTCCCTTGATCCAACTGCAAAAAGAATGGATCAAACTTACTGAATGGTTGGACGAAAAAGAAGTCTATGAATTTATGTTTGAATACTATGATGATCTGGGCCTTAGTGCCCGTGATTTTGATATCGCTGTCTCTACTCTCGTTCATCTACAATATGCTCTTGATTGGCGCTGGATGCAAAAGGCCCTCTATCACGCCAATCAATTGCTCAATCATAAGTACAGTGGGGTTCAACCCAATCTAGAAGACCTCAAGACAGAGAAAGAATATAATCTCCTCTATACTACGGGGAAAATTTCTCGTGACGAATTCGAAGCAAAGGTGATCGCTCAACGTAAGGGGATGGCGCTGTTGGATTATAAGAGGGCCAAGAAACTTAAAGATCAATTGAGTGCTTTAGTGCGGGGACGATTCTTCAAAGAAGAACAAAAAATGAATTTTGCTGGTCAGTCTCTAAGCTACGCCATTCACGAGGATTTGCCCTATGTGGATTTGGAAGTATCGATTTCCAATGGAAAAAAGTTTAAGTTGCCTATGCTTATTGATCTCGGGGCCCAGCAATCGATTATACCTCTGTCCTTTATTGAACATGCTTTTTCTCAGTACCGCTATCCCGAAGAAGAGGGTCGTCTACTGCTGGTGGGAGATAAGAAAATTCAAAGTGGTCATACGGGTTCAGAACAAGTCCCCTTAGTGCAAGTCAATACAGCTCTAGAGTTGGGTGGTGAGAAAATGGAGAATATGACATTTGCTCTAAGTTCCTCCCCCTTCTTTTTGAAAATTGGAATTTTAGGGATTGATTTCTTTCAAAAATCTGGAGGTCTTTGGACTTGGGACTTTGAGAAGAAGATGCTCGTGCTTTCTACTACTCAGAAGGAAAAGAAAGGTAAGAAAGATGAGCACGCTAAGCGCTCTCTGATCAAAAATGGACTAGGCGCCTTTGATGCCCTAGAGTTCAATTGTCCCGCGAACTCTTCTCTTCAGGTTCGCATTGATACGGGCTCTCAGGTATACGGTGACTTTCGTAAAGACCTCTCTCAAAAAGAAGTGGAGAGTTGTATTGTGACCACGGACGAGTTATCGGCGCTGCCTCCCCATCAGATCTACTTCTCAAGAGGGGTGGATATCAATCTTGGTTTTCTCTATTTGAATAAATATTATAAATACATGAAGTTCAATCTCAGTGAAGGTTTCCTCGAATTTGAACGCCTAAAGGAAGAGATGTGAGAGAAAGTGTTTCGGCAGTATTTATCTCTTTGAAGGATCAAACTTGTTTTTCCATGAAGAGGCAAGAGTACCTCTCGGTATTTCCGGGCTACACTTCTTTTCCTGGCGGAAAAGTGGATAAAGAAGATAGCGCTCACCCCAAGGCCGTCCCGGAAAAATTTGGTTCGGCCATAACGGAT
>JBFHGF010000434.1:0-2911 GCA_041583335.1 Bacteriovoracaceae bacterium | reverse complement strand
TAAGCTCTCCCCTTCATCTTCCTCATCATAGAATTGAGCTTCAAAGTCCTCATCTTCTTCACCATCAAAGAGATGGTCATCACTGAAGTCAGAGAGTTGCTCTTCAATTTGATAGGAATCAAGCATGCGTGAGTAGACATCAGGGTTATTGCTTCTGAAGTCTTCGTACTGTTGAAAGAGAAGTTTATCATCTTTATTGGGCGTGAGGTCTTCAGCAATACGCAGGGCCTCTTTACCAAAGAAGAGATCAAAGTAACCTTCAATAGGATCAACTGTTGTGCCCGGGATATTACTAACGAGGGCCCTTTCCGCTCCCACCAATTGGTTGAGAAGAGTGGACTTACCTGCATTAGGTGCACCGATCAAGGCAAGCCTAGCGACAACATTCTCACGAGGCGTGATCCCTTGAGATAACCTTACCGCTGTTGGGTTTTCTTTGTTAAAGCCCATCGCTCTTTCGTGGATACGTTCCTTGAGTTCCGTCACCCCTTGGTTATGGGCGGCCGAAACAAGGAAGTAATCATCAACTGGTATCTGATAGAAATCGGCCTCTTGACCCATTTGCTTATCTGAATCGTACTTATTCATCACAAGCCAAAATTCTTTCCCTTGAGAGCGGATAAACTTTGCGATTTCCGCATCAAAAGGAAGCGCGCCTTCTCTGACATCCACAACCATGAGAACCAAATCGGACTCACCAATGGCCGTCTTCGCGTGATCGGTCATAATATTGAAGAACTTATCTCTATTGGACTCATCTTCTTCAATTCGCTCGGGGTAGAAACCACCTGTGTCCACGAGAATAATATCCACGGGCTCAAGGTTTCCAACTTCATTAAGGGTGGTAATTCCGTAGTGGCGATCGCGAGTAACTCCCGGCTCATCAAAAGTGATCGACTTATGCTGCTTACCCATCACCATATTGAAAAGCGAAGACTTTCCAACATTAGGGCGTCCAATCAGCGATACCACCATATTTCTTCGTTTTAAATCATTCATATATATAACCTTTTATTTGTATATCTAGAGGCAATTAAGCTTTGTTCTTCCAAACTCGGGCCGAGTTATGAGCACGGGGAAGACCAAGTTCTTCGAGCACAAAGTTATTCTTCATCCACTTAGGTGAAACTTTTACGTGCAAGTTAAGGTGAACAGGTCCACCAGTCATGGCCTCAATCTTCTTGCGTGAACGCATTCCAATCTCTTTAATCATCGTTCCTTTTGACCCCACCACGATCGCTCTTTGAGAGGGACGGTTAACCAAAATAGAAGCGGAGATATGGGATTCACGAGGTCCTTTCTTACCTTTGTCTTTGCCTTTTTCTGTTACATCTTTGAATTCTTCTACAACTACGGCCACTTCATAAGGAATCTCTTCTTTAAGAAGTTCAAAGGCCTGCTCACGAATATACTCAGAAGCAAAGAACCTCTCACTCTTATCTGATACTGACCCATCAAGGTAGAGATGAGGTCCTGGCTCAGCACGGTCGCAAATGGCCCCTGTTAATTCGTGCATATTTGTGCCCTCTTTTGAAGAAACTACCATGAAGCGCTCAACTGAAGTGATGACTTCTTGGATTTTTTCAAAGATTTCTTTAAGGGGCAGATTCTCTGCATTTTCAATACGATCGGCTTTCGAAAAGATAACCCAAGTTGGACCAAGGCTCTTTTCTTTAAGTTCAAGAAGATCGATAAAGTCTTGCACTTGAGGAAGAAGCTCACGCGAGAGATCAAGAAGAAGAAGGTTAAGATCTGCTCCTTCAATTCCTTCACGGGCCTGTTCATTAAGTCTTTTATTGAGTTCGACATTGGATCTATGCACACCGGGAGTGTCTACTAAAACCACTTCCGTTTGATCAACAGTGAACACACAGTGAAACTTATTGCGTGTTGTTTGCGGACGGTGGGTAACCACACTGAGGTCCATTCCGACAAGATAATTAATCATGGAACTCTTCCCAACATTTGGGGCACCAAGAACGGAAACCATTATCGATTTATTGTGCGGGTGCTGATCAGTTAATAACATGCATTTCTCCTTAACAGAATTTCGTTAATTTAAGTTCTTATATTTTTCTTCAATTAATACTATTTTTGCGGCGGCCATTTCGGCCTTTTTCTTACTCTTACCCAAGGTCTGAACTAAGGGCACCCCAAGAACATGGAGAGAACACTCAAAGCCCTCCCCTTCCTTTTCGTAACTCATGTACTGGGGAACTTCTTTATAAAGCTCCAGAGTATATTCTTGTAATTTCGTTTTAGGATCAAAGAGCTCAAGACGTTTGAGGTCAAAGAAGGCCAGTTCAGATTGCTGATCAAAGAGCGCTATCCAATGCACCAGCACATCGTGCATTTTGGTGCGATCAATAAGTCCCATTGCTCCGATAAAGGCCTCGAAGGCATCGGCGACAATGGCCGCTTCCACTTGCTTGCGCTCAGACTCGCCCTTTCCTAAGAAGATAAAGGAATCGATATTTAAGAGACGGCCCCAAAACGAAAGAACGTCTTCATTGACTAGGCTTGATCTGAACTTAGAGAGTTCTCCTTCTTTAAGCTGGGGAAACTTCTCCCACAACATTAAAGAGATTTCGATATCGAGGAAAGCATCCCCTAGGAACTCTAGCCTTTCATTAGAAGAGAGTTTGATTTGAGGTTGTTCATGAACAAATGAAGTATGGGCCAAGGCACCAAGCATAAGTTCAGGTTGAAGGTCAAAAAAGGAAGTGAGGCCAGAATTCTGACGCCATTTGAGAAAGTGAGGACAGTCCTTAATCAGATTCCACAGGTCGGAAATGCTCTTGGCTTCATTTAATTTGAATGTGTAGATCCATTTATCCTTTAACATTAAGGAAAAACTCCATCGCATTTCTTTCCCCGACGGGAAACGGTTAAGGTCATCTTAGCGGGGCCT
>JBFHGF010000433.1:0-2929 GCA_041583335.1 Bacteriovoracaceae bacterium | reverse complement strand
TTCCTTTAATACTGATCTTCTCTGTAATAACGTTGTTATTTGCGAAGATTGAAGTTGATGCAATTAATGTAAGTGATAATAAAATAAGTTTTTTCATGTTTAGCCTCCCTTTTTGCTATGCCGTATTAATGCCTCACTCTAGAAAATAAATCTAATGGTATAATTCTATACCTGTGATAAAATATTTTTATGGCACTACAACTCGATGATATTAAATACTTTCTTACTGTTTCCGAAACTCTCAATGTTACGAGGGCATCCGAAGTCCTTGGCATTACTCAGCCTACTCTCAGTTATTCGATTAAGCGCTTGGAAAAAGAAGTCGGGGGAGACCTCCTCATTCGCTTAAAAAATGGAGTTCAACTCACTCATCTAGGAAGCCTATTCTGTGAAAAGGCCCATCACCTGATGAGGGAATGGGAAGATATTCAAAAGATTTCCAATGAACTCGATCAAGTCGTATCTGGAGAATATTCCATAGGACTGCATCCCTCTGTTGCCCTCTACACTTTGGATCGCTTCTTACCTAAACTCATTACAGATTATCCTGAGCTAGATATTAAACTGGTTCATGGACTCTCTCGTGAAATTACTGAACAAGTCGTTAGCTGGAAAACAGATTTTGGTATTGTCGTTAACCCTAAGCCTCACCCCGATTTAGTCATCAAAGAGCTTTGCCGTGATCAAGTTGCTTTCTTCTGCAAGAGTACACTTAAAGCACAGGCAAAATCGACATTAATCTATGATGAAAACCTCTTTCAAAGTAAGGCCGTCATTAAAAAATCAAGAACAACTCCCCACCAGTTTTCCAAAACAATTACTTCAGAAAATTTAGAAGTCATTGCTAAGCTTGCTGCCCTAGGGTTAGGAGTAGGGCTCTTACCAGAACGGGTGGCCGCCCAACATAAGAATTTGAAAATGATGTCAAATACACCTATACATATTGATAAGGTGTGTTTGATCTATAGACATGAAAAACAAAAGAATTTTTCGAGTAAGAAAATTATCTCTTCAATTCTCGCCGCTAGCTACTGAGCATTCACTTGTAGATAATTATAGACGCGATGAAGTTTAATTAGGATCTCCGACTTTACGAATTGATCGGGAACAGATTGCGCCCACGCCTTATGAGCACGAGCATCTGTAACCTTCCGAACATCATTATCCATAATTTTAGGAAACCTCTGTGCCATTTCACTAGAAAAAAGAGCATACCAATCATAGACATCATCTGTAGGTTTTTTAAATAATTCGTCAACAACCTGAAGTGTGCGCTCGGCGATTTCTCGTTTCACCACAAAGAAATTTACTTTCGCTAGGTTCTCCTTCTTAATGCTCTTATTGACGTAATTGAGAAGGTACTCAATCGTGAAGGTTAACGCCGAGTCAGAAATAAGACGATCCAAATTCTGAAGTCCCATATACGTATTATCTAAAACAAGCGCACTGTAGACTCCTTCCCGACTCCCACTTTGAGAAAGAACATTCATCCAGCGTGAAATCTCTTCGGGCCCAGCCTCAACCTCTCTCACGGCCTTAATGATCTCTTGTAAAAAGATATAGTTGAAACGCTCCATTTGCTCAGCCTTAAACTTTGCTTCCACTTTAGGTTTAATATAAAGACCTTGAACACTCTTATTATTACTTTCAATTTTAGGAATTTCAGGCATTTCAATTTGATTGGGATCTTTTCCCAGTAACTTATTGGCCAGCTCTGCGCTAAAGAACTTTGTAAGCGCTGGGCGTAAACTTGCCTTAATATCATCGACAAAAGAGGCATTGGCCTGAGGAATGGAAAATAGAATGAGTAATGTAAAAAGAGTTAATTGCTTCAAAGTAAGGGCTCCCAAAAAACTGATGAGCCCTTATTTTACCTCTTTTTTAATTTTAGTGAAGCGGACGATTTGACTTCAATTTATCGCCACCAACAACCTCACCGATGAGATCGTATTCATGGACTTCATTAATTTGTACTTCTACGATATCACCTTCCGCAAGCCCAATACCGTTTACTTCATTAATAATCACACATCCATCAATATCTGGAGCTTGACCAACATGACGACCCTTTAAAAGTAGATCAGTTTCCTCGTGTTTTCCTTCAATTAAAACTTGAATGGTCTGCCCAACAAATTCATCATTGAGCTCTTCAGAGATCTCTTTTTGCACTTCATATAAGCGATCAAAACGCTCATCTATTACTTCTTGAGGTACCTTATCTTTTAAGCGATAAGCCGGTGTCCCCTCTTCATCAGAATATCTAAAGATCCCAAGGTGATTAATTCTCGCTTTTTGAATCCCTTCAAGTAACTCCAGAAAGTCTTCTTCGGTTTCACCTGGAAATCCCACAATGATGGAAGTTCTTAATACAATTCCTGGATTCTTCTCTCTTAAACGCTCGATTCTCTCTAAGATTTTCTCACCGGTAATTTTACGATTCATTCTCTTAAGAACATTATTGGAAAAGTGCTGTACTGGCATATCGAGATACGAACAAATCTTTGTAGATTTGGCCATCAAATCGATAACTTCATCAGTAAGTTCATCTGGGTAAAAGTAGAAGAGACGAATCCAATCAACACCTTCAACTTTTTCTAGCCCAGTCAGAAGTTCATAGAGGTTATTATTCTCATCAAGGTCTACTCCATAATCTGAGAGGTCTTGAGAAATGAGGTTAAATTCCCTAACTCCCGTTTTCACGAGATTTTGTGCTTCTGTCACCAGAGAATCAACTGTTCTCGATCTTAAACGCCCTCTAAGGGTAGGAATAATACAGAATGTACAGTTTCTATTACACCCTTCTGATATCTTTAACCATGCAGTATAGAATGGAGAAGTATTTAATCTTGGATCAAATTCTGTATGAATGAATTTTGGAATTTCAACAAATGATTTTTTTTCTAATTTATTATCTTCAAGGGCACGTAGC
>JBFHGF010000432.1:0-2929 GCA_041583335.1 Bacteriovoracaceae bacterium | reverse complement strand
CCCCTTAATACCGAAGGGAAGAGTCACTGCAAGAACAACTGGTGATAAGGTTTATCCCATCAGACGTAATTTTTTGGTCAAGACTTTAAGTTTTATCTCTCTTTATAATCACGCTAATGTTAAGATCTTTCACCGCGTGGCGGCCTTCTTAGTGCATGAGTTAGGAAGCTTAATACGTTCTCAGGAGTTATCCTATGAGTGATCCTTGTAAGCTCTTTGAGGGATTAACTATAAATTCTAATGATCCAATCGAAGATAGGCTTCGTATTCATGCCCTAAAGAACTGCATTCCTCTTAATGTCACGATGGAGTTAACTCAGGAGTGTAACTTTCACTGTGGACATTGTTACAATTTCGATCGTACTAGTCTAACAAAGAATCCTAATCAGGATCGCTCCCTAGGAGTTGATCAGTGGAAGAGGATCATTGACGAGGTACGTGCCCTTGGTTGCTTCTATATTTGTTTTACTGGTGGTGAGACTCTGACCGTTGCTTTTCTTGATGAGCTGATTTCTTATGCTAAAGGAAAAGGAGCCTGTGTTCGCATTAAAACGAATGGGTCTCTTTTAACTGAAGAGAAGGCAAAGCGCTTCAAAGAGCTTGGCGTGGACGATATAGAATTTAGTCTCTATGGAGGTTGCGCCGAAACTCATGATACTTTCACTGGAACCAAGGGGCACTTTGATAAGGTTCTGGCTGCCTTGGGCTTCGCTAAGGACCATCACCTCAATCCCGTATGCAATATCATTTTACATAAAAACTCAATTGATGAGTATGCAAAGATGCTCGGCCTATTGAAGAAGAGAGATCTCGCTCACCAAACGGCCTTTGATTTAAGCACCCGCTATGACGGCACTGAAGGTTCTTTGGATTATCGAATCACTGTAGAAGATTCCGAAAATCTCTTTCGCTCTAAAGAAGGAAGGGAGCTCTTACCAAGTCGAAACCCCACCGGGAATATACAGTGCTCTTGTGCACGTTCTAACTGTGGTATTGGCTTTGATGGCTCAGTTTATCCCTGCATTGGCGCTCCTATCTTAGCGGGAACGCTTCGGGATCAAAGTTTTCAACAGGTATGGGAAAACTCGCCCGTCTTTAAGCGCATACGCTCCCTTAAATTGGACGATTATAGTGACTGTGTAGATGGTAGCGATCGTGAGTATTGTCAGCGCAGCAGTGGGCTTATTTACAGCAATACAGGAAATTATACGGGATCAGAAGAGCAGACCTGTGACATGGCGGCCTTGATAAAGAGGATGAATTTGGAGTAATTTGGAGTAATTTGGAGTAATAAAGAAGCTAGGTAAGAAGAGTAGTGCAGCCTGAGGCAGCACTATCTTTACGACCTCCACCGCTTCCCCCGTTGCAGGTCGAACCTCCGCCACCCATTGAAGTCGCATTGGCCTCTTCAATAACTTCCGTTGTTATAGTGGGCTTCTTATAAGGTTTTTTATCCTTATTTTGCTCAGGTGAATGGTTTTCAGGAGCTTTTGTCTCATATTTGTCGTCTTCCATGTCTAAATTCTACTCGAAGTTAGAAAAAAGCATAGAAAAAATATAAAGATTCTTTGATATTTAAATTAATTTCAGTTAGTTAGGTGAGCAAAGTAGAGCAGCCTGAGGTGGCGCTATCTTTACGGCCACCGTTAGTATTGCCATTGCAAGTGGAGCCCCCGCCACCGCCCCCCATGGAAGTGGCCTTTACCTCTTCAATATTTTCCGTTCGTATACAAGGACTGCGATAAGACTTCTTCTGATTTTTTGGTGCTTTTCTATTCATATTCATTTTCTATCCTTTAGGAAAAGTATCTCCAAAAATTTTGATTCTTTTCATAAGTAAGTTCACCAAATAAGTGGGAATGTTCAAGTAAGTTCTTTGCTAAATTGAGAAATTTTTGTTGATCAGATAGGGGACTGAGGTAGAGGTCACTTTGGCACACAAATTTCTTAAAAAAGTCGACAGTAGTGAGGGGGTGAAGTCCGACCTCTCCTTTTTGCGTAAGATGAATAAAACCTGCAACCTCAACCGGAGCCCATTCACGCATAGGAGAGGATCTTTTTATTTCTGGAATAGTAATGGGTGTTGATTGGGCCCAAACTCTTCCTTCATTCCAACTTAAGTAAGTTTGATCACTTGAAATTACCTTTTGGTTAAAGTTTTCATAGCAATGAAAGGCCAGTGTGGATTTCCCGGCACCACTTTCTCCAAAGAAGACATAGGCCTTTTGGTCACGAATGACACTGGCGGAGTGAAGAACTAAGCTGTCATGTTCTTGGTTAAAGGAGGTAAAGAGGGTAGTAAGTAAATTATCCAACGAGTCGGGATTAATAGCACAAGGAATAGGTCCAAAACTATAGACGTGATCTTTTTTTGGGTCGAGGTATGCAGCGTAATCTCGCTCTATAATATAATAATCATTTTCTTCTATGGGGATAAAATGTCGAGCTGGCCACTTGGAACAATACCACTCGTGATCGAGATTTTTTCTCTGGTCTTGGAAGGCCTGATAGTAAATAGTGATGGTCTTCTTGGCCGAAGAATTGACTTGAAAGTGCTTATAGTAATCACAAAGAAAGTGATAGTCCTGAAGAGAAATGCCACTTAGATGCAATTTAAAATGAAGGTCAAAGATACCGACTTCAAGGAGAAAATCACTACTTTGTTGAAAGCGCCTTTGCTGAAGGAAAAGGTATTTTTCTTTCTCTATTTCGGTCAAATTCATGCGGCCTTCCTCTGCAACAGCCAACCAAAATTATAGACAAATGCCTGATGCAGATGATCTTTGGTTAAGTGCTTAACTAGAAAATAGCGCCATGCTGAATTCTTAGGGTGAATGAGGAAGTCATCGGTAATGAGAAGATGAGCGAGAATCTTGATGAAGGGACTTGGCATAAGTTCATTGGGTAAATTTAGGCCCAGTTTAGATTT
>JBFHGF010000431.1:0-2953 GCA_041583335.1 Bacteriovoracaceae bacterium | reverse complement strand
CACTCTCCTGTAGTCACCCAAAAGAGAATGAAGGAATCCCAATGTGATGCGCTCATGTTGGGACGAGGACCACTTCGCGACCCCTTTATCTTTTTGACGAGCTACCTTGACGATCCAACAGAAAATGTCTTTTCTCCTCAAGACTTTAAAGAAATTATTCGCGTCTATTATCAGTATCTACAAGAGTATACGGAAATGGAGCGCAGCCATCTTATTCAAATGAGAAAAATGATTGTCTGGTTTGTGGCAGGGTTTTCAAAAGTTGCAGACTTTAGAGGCCGTATGTTTAAGGCGCAAACTCTAGATGAAGTTTTCACCCTCTCTGATGAATTCTTTGATGAACTCACTTCCCGCGGACAAAGTGCCAAACGTATTGATCTCGATAAACCCTTTATGATGGGCGGACACGGCTAGTTCTACTCGAACTGAATATTATTCATCGCCTCATTAGACTTCTGTAGATTCTTAATCGACTTTTGTAACTCAAGAAGCGCGGGATTGGATTCGATTGTATCTTTAATCATCTCATGTTTTTGAGCGGTGGCCTTATCGGCCTTGTCCGCTGTGGATGCCGTATCCGTTACAACCTTTTTGATATCTTCTGTTTTGATATTCATGCTCGGGGTCCCACCAGCAAAGGAATTTGAATTACAGGCCGTAATCGTTCCTTGATCATCGAGATAAACCATGAGATCTAATTTCTTTGCAATATGTTCGGCACCAAAACTCTTCTTATGCTTCTTTAAGGTCACCAAAAGGGTGAGGTTCCCAGTTTTCTTATCATCGCTATCATAGAAGAAGTCACTGTCACGAATTGATTCTAATTCAAAGAAGCGGTTCCCATAGAGTTGGCCTTTTTCAAAAATAACTTTACCGTTGGGGGCCACGAATTTTTCTATTTCAAAAGGTTCTTCAGAAGTGATCGATTTACCGACAAGATTTTTTTCACAGTAATCAGAGCGTTGAAGGAAGCCATTGAGTTTGGTCATAAAGGTCGTAATTTCTCCATCCATAGCAATCTTATTTTGATTCATGCGCTGATTTTCTTGCATCTTTAGCATAAAGAGTGACAGGACACCCATTAGCCCAGCAGCTATAACAACTTGTACGAGTGAAAAACCATCTTCATTCTTAATCGTCATTACTTCCCTCTCCTTTTTCACTCTTTAAAATCTGCCCATAATTCTAGGCAGCTTATTTTAAGGCCTCACTTGGTCAAAAATGACCTAACCTTTTAATATTACAAATAGAGTGTTTAACACCCTCTTTTTCCGACCGTACAACTCAAGATTGTGTCCGATAATACCGATATAGGTAGTTATACAGTTTAAGTTGCTCACGGTGGGATATGAATAATTTTAATCTAGGACATAAAAAATCTAAAGCATTAAAAAAGAACTTCATTATAAGTTTAATGATTCTGCTGGCATTTTCTGTAGTTAGGCCAACTTCGGCCCAAGAAGGACCAGAAGTACCAACAGACCCACAAAGAGCTCCAGAAGAAACGGCCAATGAACCAAAGACAGACTGTGAAATCTCACGCGTACAGATTCAAAGTATTCAAAAGAAAATTTTTGATATGAAAACTTCTAACCATGAAGATTCACAAAATTATCTAGAGCTCCTCAAGGCCCGCGATCAACTTAACTCAAGAAAAGTGATGGTCGAAACCCTCATTGGACTTTGGGATCAATATAATGGCTATCTAGAGAGCAGCGAAGAATTTAGCACAACACCTGATAAAGTTGCTCAAAGTATTCAAGGTCTCAATGATCTAAGGGCACTTATCTCTAATAATGAGCAGGCCATTCAAAAGTTTCAGCTGGTCAGTGATGTTTTTAAAGAGATTGACCCTAAAACGATCAATGGTAATGATGCTGAAGAAAACTTCAACCTTTTAAAAAGCAGACTGCAACAAACTTGTTCCCAAGGAAATTCTCATTTGATTTTTTGCCAAGTGGCCGACAACGCCGCTCAAGATGGAATCAATATTTGGGATACCATTCAACCGGGAACACCTCCCCCAACGACAGCAAGTAGTCGACAGGCCATGCTTCATAAGTTCCTTGAGACTTCAAGTGCAGCACTGGGAGCTGAAAATTTTGGTTGGTGGAGGAATCTATCTTCTATGTTTGTTGACAATGAAAACCTTCGCTACGATCTCGTTGCAAATGGAAACTTAAGCCAAAGTGTGGTCGCAACCCTTGATCATGTGATTGCTGAGTGTAGAAAACAAACCCTCTTATCCGATGAAAATGTAAATTGCATGGAAAAAAACCTCGATGCCTTGGTTCCCAGCGACCAGAACTTTAATTACATTGCTCACATTCGTCAGCACCTCGGTGATGGTGTTGTTAGTGCTCAAGACCTTATGGATCGTTACCTGGAGAACTCAAAAAGTGTAACTTCGGCCCACGAAGAGATGACGGGAGGAACCATTGATCAGTTTAAGGCCCTCGCCGCTCAAAAGGACGTGATAGACCATAACTTAGGAGTTGCTGATCAGGTGATGACCCTAAATGCGAGAGAGGCAAAAGATAATGTTAAAAAGGCCGCCGCCATTCAAGTGGCCAAACTCTCTCGCTCCCTCAATGCACTAAGAAGAAATAAGGCCCTCTACAAAAACTATACTGACGGAGAGGAAGAAGTTAGAGGTATCGATCTCGGCACTCAGGCCAATAATGAACTATTGGGTATTTTACAAATCTTCAATGGCTCCAGTGACATTGAAGGATTATTTATCGTTGCTAAACAAGAGGGCCATGGCCCATTAAAAGAGTCTCATCTAGGATTCAATCCGCAAAAGCTTTTTGAGCTTTTTAAAGACTCAAATATTACCAAAGAAAAAATTGCAAAGCTTTTAATTGATGATCCCCAGATGGGAAAAGGCCTCAATTCACAGATAGCGGATATAGATAGGAAAATTGCCGCATTTAAAAATATCCCCGAATTT
>JBFHGF010000430.1:0-2964 GCA_041583335.1 Bacteriovoracaceae bacterium | reverse complement strand
GAGAACTCCTGCTGTGAAAAAACTCTATCAGGATCTGGTGATGATGCTTGTTGTTAGACACCACTTGGACTTTGGAATTGATCATATGATTACTTGTGGTGTGGTTAAAGTTAAAACGGATCAGTTCTTTGATCGTATGGGTATGGATAAGATATCTTCAGAGTCACGCTTTAGTCAGAAAGACTTAAATGATGAGGATGTTCATATTTTTCATGCAAAACGTTTTTCAGAATATGCTTATGAGATGGGGCAAAAGTACTCGTCTCTATGGGATAATCGAATTGAGTTTAGACGCGGGAAGCGTATCAAAGTAGCTGCATAATCATCTTTTTGCTTTACTATTATTCCTAATGGAATATGATTAAAGTAAGGAGTAAGTATGGAGGCCATCTCTATTGAGAGTGATCAATTTTTTAGATCGGAGTCATTTAGTCGTGAAGATAATGAGTTTTTTGACTCTTGGGTTGATCTCGTTTCTTCAGTGCTACAGGCGCCCATTGTTGGCATTTCAATGCTCTTTGATGGCAAGATGGATCTCTTGGCCCAAAAAGGTTTTAGAAAGAATTCTTTTTTCTCTCGAGAAGATACCTTTTGCCATTATACCTTAAAGCAAAGTGACTGCTTTGTGGTGAAGGATGCCATTTTAGATCCCCGCTTTAGAGATAGTTTTCTGGTGGAAAATAGCCCTTATATTGTATCTTATGCCGGTATCCCTCTTTATCATGAAAAGCTAGGTAAGATAGGAACTCTCTTTATTGCCGACAGTGGCCTACGGGAATTCTCTCAAGATGCTTTGAATAAGCTTCGAGTTTTCACTAAGCAGCTTCAGTCAATTCTATCCGATAAGATTGATAAAACATTTCTTCTTAAGAAAGAATATGAACAGATGCGCAGCCTCAAGCACTTTGTCCACGATTTGAAGAATCCTATGGCGATCATTAAGGTAAGCCTGGATATGATGAAAAATAATGGAGAGGAAAGAGGTGACTCTCAAAGATTAATGAATCGTTGTCAGCGCAGCTTAAACCGAACACTAATGTCTATTGATGAGTTCCTAAGGAATGATAAATTTTCGGTGGAATGTGACCCAAGTCTCTTCAAGAAAATTGATCTGAAGCCCTTTATCTTTTCGACTGTGAATGAGTTAAATTATTTCATGAGTCATGAACAAAGAATTGTTTGTGACATCGATAATTTTACAATTAAGTCAGATCATTCTTTAGTGAAGAGGATAATTGATAACCTTATTACCAATGCGGTTAAGTATGGAGACGGCAGCATTATAACCATTAGTACTTCAACTCAATCAAAGTACCTTTTGATCAGTGTTTCCGATGAAGGAATTGGTTTAAGCACGGAGGATAAGGATAAGATTTTTTCTTTTGGGCATAAGAAAGGGCATTCTACTCTGTCGAGTCATGGCATCGGCCTTCATTTTTGTAAGTTTACTGCTCAGAAGCTGGGGGGGGATCTCTATGTGGAAGATAACCTGCCCCGTGGCGCGAAGTTTACTCTAAAGTTACCTCTATAATTGCTAAAGCCTTTTGAAGAAAGTAGAGTTTGGTCCTATTAATACAGAAATTAAGTAAAGGACTTTTCTTTGGCCAAGAATCTAAAAATATCTTCATGGAATGTTGCAGGCATCAGAGCTTGTGAGAAAAAAGGGTTTCACGAATGGGTTAGTGAAACTGGGCCAGATATCATCTGCCTTCAAGAAACGAAGGCCCTACCAGAGCAACTTAGCGATGAACTTGTACGACCTAATGGCTACTCGGCCCTTTATGCTCCGGCCGAGAGAAAAGGTTATTCGGGTGTGGCGACTTGGGTGAGAGAGGGGATTGAATTTGAACATACCATTGGCCTAGGAATTGAGGAATTTGATGTGGAAGGAAGAACTCTCATTACAGAGTTTTCCGACTTCATTCTCTTTAATTGCTACTTTCCCAATGGCAAGCGTGACCATACTCGTGTTCCCTATAAACTTGAATTTTGTCGTGAAGTGGCCAGACAGGCCTTGAACTTAAAGAAGAAAAAGAAAAAAGAAGTCGTTATTACCGGCGACTATAATACGGCCCACCACCCTGTGGATTTGGCCAATCCTAAAACGAATACCAAGTCGACCGGCTTTCTTCCGATTGAGCGCGCTTGGATGGATGAGTTTAAGGAACAAGGCTTCTCGGATCTTTTTCGTGAATTTACCGATGCTGATGAGAATGGACACTATACTTGGTGGACTTATCGCGGGGACTGTCGTGCTCGCAATATTGGTTGGCGTATTGATTACTTTTGGTCGACCAATGACTTTATCTCAAGGGTAAAGAACTGTGATCATTCTCCTGAGGTTTTAGGTAGTGACCACTGTCCCATCAACCTCTATATCAAAGCTTAGATCTCGCAGATGGTATCATCTGCAATTACCTTATTGAGTTTTCCATTTTCAAAAGAAGCATTAAAGCTCTTTCCCGATACAAGCTCATAGGTGACGTCTACAGAGTCATAGATAGTCTCTGTACCGTGAAGAAGAGAGATGATGTACTCTTGCCTGGGGTTAATGGCCTTTTCTTTATCAAGAGGTTTGATCTGAGGAAAACCATCTTTGTCTTCTACAAAGTAGACTAGTTTTTCAAAGCTTCCTTCATCACCATCATCCGTAAAAATTCGGATGCGGTGAACTTCACCTTCTTTTTTAAAGTGAATATTGTGTCCAAAAGTATGGGAGGTTTTAATTTTATCATGTTCTGGAATAATCTTGCCAAGCTCTGGGCAGAATTTTAATCCTTGCGAAAGAATGGCCTGATGGGTTTCTCTTTCTTCGGAAGGAGTGAGTTGGTGGTGCATTTCTAATGCAACGCCTTCTTGTGATAAATTTGTTTCTTGCACCACTTCATGACTATTCTTTTTAAATTGGTCTTTATTGGCCCACAAGAGGTAAGCGCCCATAATTAAAAAGAAAAAAGTGAATAG
>JBFHGF010000429.1:0-2964 GCA_041583335.1 Bacteriovoracaceae bacterium | reverse complement strand
TGATCTTTTTAGCTTCTTCAATTTGAAGCAAGGTGACTTTAAAATTTCTGGTCGCAATATTAACTTGAAGAAATTAACTCCAATTGCTTTTAGTGGGGGAAAACTTCTTCTGAAATACAGAGATGAAAATTTCGGAGTAAATTATCCTGTACTCTTAAAGAGAGAGAGAGTATTGTCCCTCGGAATTGACCAAACGAAAAATATTGAATTGAAATACTTCGATCTTCTCTCCAATGATGGGGGAAGTGATGAAATCTTCTTTCTCGATTACCTTGTTTCAGAGGAGTTTCCTAAGGCCTTAATCGTAACTATTAATCATGGTGAAGTGGGGTCACAGGAAGTAGGGAACTCATTCTTTCAAGTAATTCGAAATGGTGGCCAATACTATTTTGCCACTTTTGTAGGAAGTGCCTGGGACCCGAGTCGAGTTCCTCAATTCAAAATATGGAAAGATGGGGCCATCAGTGATTTTAAGTTCTCTGGTGAAAAGGCCAATCTTTCCCACTTCGGGCTGCGAGGAATGTTTTTCAATGGTGGAGATGTTTACACTCAAGGAAGCTTTGTTCCATTTCAAAAAGATTTTGAGGATGACTCTGTTAAGGAAGTGGCCTACCCCAGCTACTTAAGGACGACGGAGAATCTGTGTGGCAATACCTATGCGGGGGCCAATCGTTACGTTGAACAATTTAGTTATCAGCATGGGGATTATAGCTGTTTTGGTGCGGTCTATAGTAACGAATCGAAGGGTCACCCTTTATTTAGCATTAAGTTTCGAGCAGATAAGAAATTATATGGAAATCTTCGAAACTACCAAGGTCAGGCCATAGAATTTATTGGTGATAATACTTTGGTGTGGTGGAGTAAAAAATACAATGACTAGTGATTAATTTTATTTATAGAGATATATAGAACCCAAATTATTGTAAAAGGTGGAAGAATGAAATGTCGTAATTTAGGCTTACTTATTGTAGGTGCGCTACTAAGTGTTAATTCATTAGCACAAGTTACTTATGATTTAGTGCAAGCAAAGAAAGAGATTATCGCTAATAATACCAATGTGGCCATTGCTTATGAAAATTATGTACGTGCCCAGAAAGAAGCGAAAGCGACAACATTAGCTCTTCTTCCTAGTTTTAGTGTTGAACTCTTTCTTATGGATTACCAATACCTCATGCTAAGAAGTATTATTCCTGAGCCTTCACGCTTCTTTAGCGCTTCTGCTTCGAAAGAACTTGTGGGAGCAGCAAGCCTGAATCGTCTTATCGTTAAGAGAAATATCTTAGAAGATTTTGAAAAGAATTACTTCCTCCACCAAATGCATAAAGGTTTTCTTCCTCTTCTCGCTCAAGAAGTTGTAGCTCTTGAAGAGCTTGAAGCTGACACACTTGAAGCCTACGAACTGGGGGCCGTTGATTTTGCACAATACTACCAAGCAAAGAATACTGCTCTTTCGGCAAGAACGACTTACCTCAATGCTGAGCAATTAGTCGCATCTGATGAACTAGGGATTAAACTCGTTCTTGAACTTGATATGAATGCTGAGCTACTGCTTGAAACCGAAGCTCTTTATAACGGTACTCTTGATTTTCCTGAAACTTCTGAAGAAGCTCAAGAAATTGCCGTAAACAATTCAAAAGAAATTGAAACCTATGATTACACAATTGCAGCTGCTAAAAAGATGAAAAAAGGCGTTGCGATTAGCTGGCTAAGTTGGAGTGGTGTAGGGTTTGATTACTTTGCAAGAAATTCTGTGGCCAAAAGTAATGTAAGACAACTTGAAAATGAAAGAATCAAGGCCGTCTACGAAACAAAGAATCAAGTGGCCAAGCTTTATAAACTTATCGCTAATCAACAAAAGAAAATGGCCATCCAGAAGCGTCTTGTTGAAATGGCCCAGTCAAACTATGAAACGAAGCTTGAAAACTTCAACGAACTTAGAGGAACTAAGATTGATGTAACGAAAGCGCAATTGTCGGTAATTCGTGCTGAAAGAGAACTTACGAGCATGACTTATGAACTTGAAGTGCTCTACATCAGTCTTAAAAGAATATTGGGAACGACAATGATTTCCAATGAAGTACCTCAACAATAATTGGAGTTAAGTATGTTTACGAAAAATAAAATGCTTTTGGCCCTACTGGCACTCCTATGTGCTTTTAATTCGGCCTTTGCTCTACCTGTAAGTCTAGAATCAGAGCTCTTTAGCTATCTTGACTCTAATGGTGAAGCTCTAAGTGTTGAGAGCGTGAAGGGCCTTAATAAAACACGAAATAAAGACCTCGCGAATGCTTATGAAAAGTACTATGTGGCAAAGAAGAATGTTGCTATTGCAAGATCTGCTCTTAGTCCTGTCAATACAGGTCTTATCCTTGGTGTTAGCCTAGGAGCGACTTATCTTTGGGCACCTTTGGCCATCAATGCGGTACTTTCTCTACCTACCAAATTCTATAATATCCAAAAGAATAAGGCGCTTAAGAATGCTCAGTACTGGTATTACTCATTGGCCAAGGATCAACTCGCCAATGAAGTGGCAAAGCTTTACTTTGATATCCTAACGAATGAGTTCATTCTTAAATCGATTGACCTTGAAGTCTCTCTTTATAACGAAGTTTACGCTTCTTATGAAGCTGCTGAGAATGTTCAAAAACTGAGAGAAGTAGAGGGGACGATTCTTGCCTTGCAAAAGGAAAGCCTTACCATCCAAGATGTGATCATCAAGGAAAGAGCCGCCCTGAATACGATGTTGAGTTATGGTCCTGAAGTGGAACTTGAACTTGGTCAGGATAATCGTTTTCTTACAGAAATTGCAACTGATGGTACAACTATAAAGTACCTCAGTTCTAAGGCCAAAGAAAATAGCAAAGACTTCAAGGCCAAGTACTGGATGCACCAAGCTGCTAAAAAAAATGTTAAACTGGTTCGCTGGTCCCTTATTACAATTAATGGTCTAAACCTAAGTTATCC
>JBFHGF010000428.1:0-2967 GCA_041583335.1 Bacteriovoracaceae bacterium | reverse complement strand
TACAGTCTCAAGTGGTTATCGTCAGAGAGGATCGTCCTGGTGATGCTCGTATTGCGGCCTACTTTATTCGCTCTCAAGGCCTTAAAAGTAGCGAATCTGAACTTGCCAGTGCTATCAAAAAGAAAATTAAAGAATATTTACCATTCTATATGATGCCCTCTCACTTTATGGAGTTAGGAGAATTTCCTCTTACGCTCAATGGAAAAATTGATCGCAAAAAACTACCAGCACCAAAGGGAAGTAGGGCGGAGAATGGGACCTCTCAAACAATGAAAGAAGTAGGTGAGGTTCGTTCTGATTCAGGTTTACGGGACAGGTTTAAAGAAATATGGTGCGCCTGCTTAAATTGCGATACTGCACGTGATGAGGATGACTTCTTTCAAGTTGGAGGCCATAGTCTATTATCAGTGACCCTCTTTTCTAAAATTGAAACGCAATTGGGCATTACTCTTCCTTTGAGTACCCTCTTTCAAAAGACGACTTTCGGGGAACTTTTGAGTGAACTTGAGTCCCATCATGGTAATGCGCTCTCTCGACCTAATAAGGGCATAACTCGTCCGGCAAACGAAAGAGAATCTGAGTATATGGTGAGTCTAAGGCAAGGTGAGGGCAATCATCAGGCCATTTTTCTCTTTCACGGAGTGGGGGGGAATATTCTAAACTATAAGAGGCTGATTAAATTTATCCCAGAGCACTATGATATTTATGGCCTGCAATCACCCGGAGTTCTAGGGGAAGCGGATCTTGCCAAGAGTGTCTCTGAAATGGCCATCTACTATGCCAATGATATTTCTAAAATGTCAGACTATCAGAAAATAATATTTGCCGGGGGTTCTATGGGTGGTCTACTGGCCTTCGAAACGGCCAGAGAGCTCAAGGACCTAGGAAGAGAGGCCCATCAAATTGTTATGTTTGATACCTTTGGTCCCAAGGAGGCCTTTAGTGGGATAACCAATCAAAAACCACCGAGCTTCTTTTCTCGCTTGCGTATCTATAGTCACTTTAAGATTCGCGAGATCAATGCAAAATTCCATTATTGGTTGGCCGCTATTATAAAGAAGAAACCTGTTCCCCATAAATATCGCCACTTCTTAGTCGAGCTCAATAACTATCGCCTGATGAATCATCATCAGATTCTTCCTCTAGATACGCAAGTGCATCTACTTCGTGCCCCAGTCGCCCAAGAAGGCAATTACTCCCTTGAGGGCCTAGGATGGAATAGGGCCGCTCTTAGAGGTTGTATCTCTCATATTGTTGCCAATGCTGACCATGAAAACTTTGTGGAGTCACCTGTCGCTGGTAAAACATTTAGAAAGTTGTTAGAGGAATTTTAAATGAAGTACCCTCATTTGCTCTTTCTTGTGTTGATATTTTGGATGTCTAGCGCCTCGGCCATGAGTGAACAATGTGCAAAAGAGCACAAGGAAGTGATTCAAACTTTTTTAACGCCACTTACGAAGACTTTGAAAAGTAATCAATACTTCAACTTACCATTGGAAGAGATTTCAAAAGGGGATAAGTTCAATTACCTTATTTTCAAAATTTCTGCTCCAAAGTTCGATAAAACGGCCCATAAAATTTTCTTTGTGATCCAAGATAGAAATTCTAAAAATTACTGGACACAACTCAATCATGTGGTGGAAGTACAGTCGGGCGAATATGACGTCTATGTTGATTTAAAGCAAATGGTGGGAGAGCGGGGAAGTCGTGTTTCTCACCATCGAATCGATTTTAAACACTTAAAGAAGGCCTTCTTAGTTCTCGACCCTGATGAATCTCACGATTACAAGGTTAAGGTTTCTCAATTTCGTTTTTTTAGTCCTATGCGTCCGGCTTATGCAAAGGACTTAAAGGTCTTTGATTTTCGTATTAAAGATGCTCAAGAGCTACCCTGCCTCTTCTCTGTAGATGATAAAGATCGCTACGACCCTGAAAAGGGATATGGGTTTGTGAAATTGAATTTATGGCGTAAGGAAGATTCTCAGTACCTTGATCCTTTCTTATCAAGTGTTCTCTTTGTCAATGAAGGAGAGTTTGCTGTAGATCTCGAAAATGGAACTTATGATGTGACCCTCTTTTGGAATGCCCTCGGTTATTGGAATATTCCGTTCTTCAGTCATCGCAAGGTATTGGTCGAAGGGAAGCCTTTGCGTATACAAGATCGTGGGCGCTTATCTGATTATGAAAGGGATTACTTTGTTTTTGAAAATCGCTCCCCTGGGGTAGATGACCATCCTTGGGACTGGCTCTACGAGGATGTGATGAAGCCTATTCATAAGAGGGTGACGGTAAAAGATAAGCAGATGAACTTTGTATTTTCCGGTGATGCTTCGGCCATTGGTCTCAATGGCCTTATTATTTCTAAACGCCATAATGCTTCTCCCAAGGGAGAGAACGACTCATTTTTGCCTCGCTTTAAAACCTACCTCAAAGGTTATTATGAACGAAAAGTTCGATCGGCCTATAAGAATCAAAAGGCCTGGAAGTCTACTAAGTCGCTAGCAAAGCTTAGTCAGAAACTCTCGGCCCTGAATCCCTTTATGGACCTCTCTTCGTTAAAGACTGATGTCTCAAAAGTGGTCTTTGCGGCCAAAGAATCGACCTTTCTCAATTTACAATTCCAAAGCCTTATTTCTGGCAAACTCTCTCTTCGCTGGGAAAGCTCTCTGAAGAACTCAATGGTTAAATTAAAACCTTATAAGGGAATTTTTCAGTGGGTGAGTTTGGATCGAAATCACGAAAGCTACACTTTGGAAACTCAGTACCTTAATTCTGATGAGAGGAGTGTATCGAAATCCCTCAATCAGCAGTTTCTGATTGAAGTAATGGCCGCGCCCATTTCTTTGAAACAAAAGCTGGTCCGTGAAAAGGGAACTTTAATTGTAGAAATTCAAGGTAGAACTAAAGAGAAGAAGATACAGTGGAAATTTCCTCTTGAGATTGCCGTGCTCAATCGAGATTTACCTC
>JBFHGF010000427.1:0-2977 GCA_041583335.1 Bacteriovoracaceae bacterium | reverse complement strand
CAACCCCAAAAATGGATACGGCCCATAAGGTCACTGGCCATTCTTGTCTTAAGTAGACGTTGCGTAGAGTAGTAAACCCCTGCAAAAATAGCGTTACCAACAAAAGCAAAAATAGCAGCGTTGGTGTGAAGTGGGCGCAATCTACCAAATGTGAACCATGGTAAGTCAAGGTTCATCTTATAGGTTGCTAGTTCAAAGGCAATCCATACCCCTAAGAAGAGAGCGATTACTCCCCAAAACATTGTTGCGATGGCAAACATCTTAGTGAGCTTGTCATCATAGGAAAAGGTCTCTAGTTGAGCCTCCCTATTTTCTACTCCTGTACTCATACGTCCTTCCTTTCATGAGTTAAATGGTTATCTGTTTTATTAACAATTTTATCTTCATCATCATCGAGCAAAATTCTTTTGCTTGGGGTATCGAGGTCATCATATTGACCTGACTTGGTGGACCAAACGAAAAGGCCAACAAAGATAACTCCTAGGCCAATGGCCATGGGGATAAGTATTTTAATTGCTTCCATTTTGTTGCCTTTTTTGAAGTCGAGACCCATAAATGGTATTGGCCAAAACGGTAAAGGAGCTGATCGGCATAAGGATCGCTGCTTCGAGGGGACCAATAAATCCAATAAGAGCTAAGTATGCACCAATTATATTGTAAATAAGTGAGAATGCGAGATTTTGTTTAACCAAACGAATGGATTGTTTAGCATTTTGAATAAGTGTTTCCACGAGTCGAAGATCATTGCGATAGAGGAATGCATCTGAAGTTTTTAAGCTTACTTCAACCGCCCCTTGCATCGCAATACTTGCTGAAGCTTTGGAAAAGGCGAGAGCATCATTAGCCCCATCTCCTACAAAGATAGTGTGCTCAAATTGATCCATCCATTGGGCCTTAGACTCCGGTGAGAGTTCGGCCTTTCTGTGGTGAGTATCGAAACCAAGTTCTGTACCAATATGGTCAACGATGGGCTTTTTGTCCCCAGAGCTGAGAAAGAGGTTAAGCCCCTTTGATCTTAGATTTTTAAGCACACTTTTTGATTCGGGTCGCGCTCTGTCTTTCAAAATAATTCTAGCGAGAGGGACCATTTCTTCGGTAAGAACCACGATGGTTTCATCTTGCAGACCACGGATGGTGAAGACTTCAAACTCTTTCTCATTGTAAACACCACGAACACCCTTTCCAGTAATTTCCTCGTAAAGACTCCAGGGAATACGTTTCAGTTGCTCTGTGTGCGCCGAAGACCAACGTACTAATGAGTTGGCTAATGGATGTTGACTATTGGACTCTAGGGAGAAAATGATATCTTGGAGAGAAAATGCGATCGAAGATTCTTTAAGAACTTCTACTTCTTCTACATCAAACTCACCACTTGTAAGTGTGCCCGTTTTATCAAAGAAGATATTCTGAGTATTTGCAATGGTCTCAAGAGAGTATTCTGATTTGACAATAATTCCCATCTTAGCACACAAGCTGAGAATTCTACTGAATACTAATGGAGTAGCTAGGCCAAGAGCACATGGGCAAGTGACAATGATTAGAGAAAGGCTGCGAGTTAGTGCCGTCTCTAGGTTGTGAAAATAGAAGTTTCCAATAAAAGAGAGTGCTGTAACGATAAGGATAACGGTGACGAAGTATTTACTTACGGTATCGGTGAGTAAAGTGTAGTGAGAGCGTTGCTGAGAATGGCGCTCAACTTCTCCAAGGATTTTTCCTAAGCGAGTGTCGACACCGGTGGCTTCAACTTCTAGTGTGAACTCCTTTCCAACATTCTGTGAACCCATATAGGCGTAAGATCCAACCTTTTGAAGTACGGGAATACTCTCACCTGTAAGTGTTGCTAGGTTTAATCTGGTTTCCCCTTGAGTGATTTTTCCATCGGCAGGAACAGTTTCTCCTGGGAGAACAACGAGGTAGTCCCCCATTTCAATTTGTTCAGGATGAATTTCCTCAAGGGACTGATCACGATTTCTTTTTCTAACCGTTCCTTGGAGGAAAAAACTCGAGAGGTCTTTTTTCTCGAAGCCACTTTGCTGGGCTTTTCTTAAAAGATAGCGACTAGATAGAATTAAAAAAGTTAAAGTCGCAAGGGAGTCAAAGTAGTGGTGGGAGCTTCCTGTAAAGGCAAAGTAAGTACTTACAGTGAAACTTAATACTATGGCCAAGACAAGGGGAACATCGATATTGATATGCTTATTTCTTATCGCACCCCAAGCTGATTTATAAAATGGAGTGGCCGAATAGAAGATAACCGGAAGGCAGAGGCCAAAGGAAATGAGACCAAAGTATTCGAGGTATTTTCCATCGGCACCAAAGTAGATGCTCCCTGAGTAAAGCATAATATTCATCATGGCCGCAGCGGCAACACCTATTCTTAAAAGAAGGGCATGATCTTCTTTCTTTCTTCTCTCTTTTTCTTCGGATGTATTGGAGATAGGAAAGGGTTTGTAACCAAGGCCATTAAGGACTTGAGCGGCGTGGGAGAAGTTCACCTCTCCGGTAATCAATTCTATATCGACAAGATTCTTACTCATGTCAAGTCTTGCGCTTTTAACATTCTCAACCATCTCAGGAAGTTTTTCTATTAACCATAGACAGGCAAGACAGTGAACTCCTTCGAGATAAAAGGTCATACTGACGTTGGGTTTATTTGTCTGAGCATACTTTTTGATGAAGTCGGGGTTATTCAAGTAGGAAAATTTCTTGTCTTCAATTTTTTTAACGGGCTTTGTGTAGTCACCGGTTTTTTGTTGAATTTGATAGAATTCCTCAAGTCCATTTTGATTGAGGATTTGATAGACGCTACGACATCCCTGACAGCAAAACTGTTGTCCGTCGTCGTCGAGAAAAGGCGTTACTACTTGCTCATGGCAATGCTGGCAAGTTGTCTTTTCCAAAATGTGGGGTTCTAGCTCTTTTCCCAATTCTTCAAATCACTTAACAATATAAATAATAATTTAAAACACTCATTTTGTAT
>JBFHGF010000426.1:0-2977 GCA_041583335.1 Bacteriovoracaceae bacterium | reverse complement strand
CAAAACCAATGAGTTCAACGGAAGGAAGTTGCTCGATGGTTCAGGTGGGGCATTCGACTTTCAATTAGGGATTCATAATGATGCCAAAGTAGATCGAGTAAACTATGATATGAGCCGTTTAATGCGCTCGGCGGATCAGGTGAGTTTATCCACCGCAGCTGTCACTTCCAAGGGCCAGAGTCTGGCCGTTCTTCCCCAGATTGATCGTATGTTGAGTGAGGTGAGTGGTGCCCGAGCTTTTATTGGGGCCATGCAAAACCGCATGCAGGCAACGGTCTCAAGTATCGAGGTTTCCAAGATTAATACCGAGGCGTCAAACTCTCGAATTCGTGATACGGATGTGGCCAAGGCCACTGCGGAAAGGGCCATTTCCCAATTAAAAACAGATGCTTCCACCGGTTTTCTGGGCCACGCTAATACTTTGCCTGGCCGAGTGGCCAAATTAGTTGATTAAATGTTGCATTATAGAAATTTAGGGGATAAATTACGTGTCTCATAGCACAAAATATTCCGGAAATAGATCCATAAGTCTCCGTAATAGTTTCTAAGTATGATGGAGAGTTTTTGAGTACCGCAGATATTACCTTAGACCTACATGAAATGATTTATAGAAAATCAACTTTTCTAGTGGGGAAGGTCATCTCCAGCATTAATCCATATCGAAATTTAGAAGTAGCACCAATGAAGATAGGTCTTTCATCGATTCTTGACGAGCAATTTTCAAGAGTAAATGATTATCTATTCTTTCTCGTGCAGCTATGGGATAGAATAATGAGAACAAAAGTGTTTATAAGTGAGGGGTTCTAGAGTATAGAATTTCTTGTGAATAATAATGAACAAGATGGTGACTTTAACAAAGGAAAAGAAGATGGCCACAGGTACAGTAAAGTTTTTTAACGAAGAAAAAGGTTTTGGATTTATTACTCCTGATGAAGGTGGACAAGATATTTTTGTACACGTTACAGGAATCAATGGTGGAACTCTAAGAGACAATGACAAAGTTGAGTACGAAGTAGGTGAAGGAAGAAAAGGTCCTTGCGCTGTAAACGTAACTTCTCTTTCTTAATTGCCTCTAATGGAATGCTTTTCAAACAGTGCGCTTTAATCAGTGAACTGTTTGAAGCCCTATGGCCATTGGGTAATATATTAAGAATCAAAAAGTAAGTTAGTAGTGGGAAGGAATTTTTACGGTAAACGTTGTTCCTTCCCCTTCTTTTGAATCGACAGAAATTTTACCATCATGGATTTGTACAATGTGTTTCACGATTGCAAGTCCAAGGCCGGTGCCTCCCATCTCTCTCGAACGAGAATAGTCCACACGATAGAAACGCTCAAATAAACGTCCATGATGCTCTTTAGGAATCCCGATTCCTGAATCCGTAACTCGCACAATATCCCATTTTTCTTTTTTGTCAGGGTTCTTAGACTTTGACCACTCGACAGTGACATGACCTCCGGCCGGAGTGTACTTGTGAGCATTATCGATGAGGTTGGTTAGGAGTTGTTCAAAGAACTGGGGGTTCACCCAAACCTTATCGATATCAAAGTGAGTTTCCACCGTTATATTTTTATCACGGTAGGACTGCTTAACATTTGTGATGACGGCCTCTGTGATCTCCTCAGGAACTACCGTTTCCTTGGGAACTTTATGTTTCGACTCAATCACGGAGAGTTGTAGAATATCATTGAAGAGATTGGTTAAGCGATCGGCGTTACTCTCGAGTTTATCAAAGAAAGGACGAACAGAGTCCATTTGCTCAGGAGGGGTATCGCGAATGACTTGGGCAAAACCTTTAATTGCGGTAAGGGGAGTTCTGATTTCGTGGCTGACGTTGGCCACAAAGTCTTCGCGCATTTGTTCGGCCAATTTACGTTCCGTCACATCGTGGAATACTCCCACGGCCCCAAAGACTTCACCTTTTTGATCGATCACAGGATTCACCTTTACATCAAAGAAGGAATTGCGTTTTCCGCCTTTGATAGCGAGTTCCATATTCCTCTTCTTCACTCCCGCTCCTTGGAGAAGGCATTCGTTGAAGAGGGTCTGGAGCTCAAGGTCACGGGTGACTTCCCAGATTTTATAATTAAGAATATCCTTCTTCTTCACATCTTTGGCGAGGAAGTTCTTTTTGAATTGGGGGTTAGCAAAGAGGATCTCTTCATTAAGTCCAATGGCCAAAATGGAGTCGGTAATGGATTCCATCACCGTCGCCATCTTTTCATTTTCATTATAGAGCTGTTCGATATAGCGCTCGAGTCCTTCTTGGGCGCGATCAAGAGTCTTTTCTACAATGGTCCACTCATCACTTGGGTCAAAGAGGTAGCTGGAGGAATCATCTTTCGTGACCCGCTTCATTTGATCTACCTTTTTGAGAATAGAGCGCAAGGGAAAGGAGACCTGCAAAGATCCCCATAGAGAAAAAAGAGACGTTAGGATAAGCAAGGGGAAGAGGAAGATAATGATTGAGCGATCAAGCTCCTTCATGGCCTTATCCAGCTTGTTAAGAGGAACCGTTTGGCGAATGATGTAGCGTGTTTTCAATCCCTCAACCATGCTATCGATACTTACGGCCCCATAGATAAGGTTGGAATTCACCACTTTATCAAAACGTATTTGGCTGCCAAAGCCAATCCTTAGTGCATCTTGAATTTCGGGGAAGTGGAGTTGATCTTCCATCCTTTTGGGATCTACAAAATTGTCACAAAGAACATTTCCTTGAGAATTGATCAGTGTATAACGGGTGGTCCAATTGAGCTTTAGGGAACGGCACCAGCGGATGGGGGAAATATCTTGTGTTTGTATGGACTCTCGAATCAGACTTAGGGACTCTCGCAATTGCTCCTGGGCCTGAGTAGTAATATAGGTTTTCAAGTAATAGCGGGCCATCCATGCGGTGGCAATAATGACCTAAGAAGTCACTATAATTTGCATCATAGCGAGCTTTCTAAAGTAACGCCAAGGCTGAGTATCCATGAT
>JBFHGF010000425.1:0-2982 GCA_041583335.1 Bacteriovoracaceae bacterium | reverse complement strand
CCTTCAAGAAGCCCGACTCTCTTCTTATCAAAATCCATCGGAGAAGAAACCATCGCATCGGGAGCATTCTTATAAACACTGGACCAAGTGAAGAGAACATCTTCTTTATTAAAATTATATTTCAGGGCCCTTTCTTTAGAAAAGGCCACATCCAAGAAAAGATCCAACTCTCCTCTTTCTACTTTTTGAAGGCATTCGTTCCATTCACATTTCTTATAGAAGATCTTCCACTTTTCTCGCCGCGCTACTTCTTCCAGGATATCGACAAAGAAGCCAGCAGGCCTTCCCATGCGATCAATAAATACCTTCGGAGGATTATGATAGATACCCACCCTCACGACTCTTGCCATAGAGAAGGGAGAATAAATAAGAAATAAGAATAGGGTGGTAGCGAAAATGTGCTTTATCATCGTAACCCAATGATAACGAGAGAAGCCGACCTGCGCAATATTTTTTATTTACCCACGTGCCAAATCTGACCGCTTAATCATTATTTAATTAGGCCAATCTTAAACTTTCGATTCTTAATCTTTCCCTGACGTAAGCTATCGCACACCTGCTGCGCCAGATCCCTCTTAAGGGCCACATAAGTTGTAATTGGGCCCACACTAATATCGCCAATATGGGTGGAATCAATCCCGGACTCTCCCACGATCGCACCCACAATATCCCCAGGGCGCAACTTATCGCGCTTGCCTCCGCTAATATAAAGCGTGGCCATGGAAGGCATTTGATTATACTTAGGAATGTCTTCCTCTTCCGAGAGTTCATGGAAGTCGTGTCTCTTTCTTTGATAATCGCCAATTCTCTCCACCAGTTCCAACTCCTGTGGCACCATAAAGCTCACAGAAATCCCCTGTTCTCCTGCACGACCAGTACGACCAATACGGTGGACATAAACTTCTGGATCAGTGGGAAGGTCATAGTTGATCACCATATCAAGACTCTTGATATCGATTCCTCTTGCGGCCACATCCGTTGCCACTAGTCCAGAGAGAGATTTATTAGAGAACATCGTCAATGTGAGATCGCGATCTCTCTGCTCTAAGTCTCCATGGATCGATTCAACTTCTAACCCTTCTTTTTCGAGGGCATTGGCCAAGTCATCGGCAATCCTCTTGGTCTTACAAAAAACAATAAATCTCTCAGGACGGTGCTCTCCTAAAACTTGGATTAGGCTTTTAGTTTTATCTTTATGAGAAGCAAGAGAATAGAAAGTCTCCGAAATATGACTGGTATCTTCTTTATCGTCCACTAGAATTTGGGTGGCATCCTTTCTCAAAACTTTATCAGCAAGGTCTCTAATATTCTCGGGAAAAGTCGCAGAAAAGAGTAAGGTCTGCCTCTCATCGGGAACAAAATTAGTGATGGTATCGAGGTCTTCTTCAAAACCCATTTCAAGCATACGATCAGCTTCATCAAGCACAAAAGACTTTACATGGTTGAGCTCTAGAATTCGTCGACGCAAAAGCTTGCGCACCCTTCCAGGAGTCCCCACAACAATATGGGCCCCATGACCCAAGGAGCGCTCTTGGTGATATTCACTACGGCCACCAGTAATCGTTAGAACTTTGATATGAGGAATCGTGCGACAAAGTGTTCTCAACTCTGTGGCCACTTGCTCTGACAACTCACGGGTAGGACAAAGGATCAATGTCTGTACTCTCGTGTTTTTCACATCGAGTGCATGGATAACACCAAGGCCAAAGGCCACCGTTTTTCCACTTCCAGTTTTTGCCTGAACAATAAGATCCTTACCCTTTAAAATATGAGGTAAGGCCTCCTCTTGCACAGGAGTCATTTGTGTAAAGTTCATCGTTTCAAGATTTTCTTTCAACCTTGAATCAAGATCTAAAGAAGCAAAACTCATTTCTTCACCTGCTTCCTAGGTGCAGCTTTCTTCTTATTCAAGGGACGACGTCTACGTTGAGCAGGAGCTCCCTTCTTTGGAGGTGGTCTAAGCTTCCCTTTTTCATTAGAAAGATCCGGAGCGACTCCGTGAAAAGAGTGTTCCTCATCCACAGGAATCTTCATCTTAATCGCCTTTTCAATTTGACGATACAAAGAGAGATCAGAGGGATCACAGAATGAAATGGCCATCCCCTTCTTACCGGCACGACCAGTTCGACCAATTCGGTGAACATAAGTTTTAGGATCTTCAGGAAGATCATAATTCACCACATGAGTGATATTGGGCACATCAATTCCACGAGCAGCAATATCAGTTGCCACCAAAACTTTAATCTGCCCCAGCTTCAAACCCTTAAGGGCCTTTTCTCGCGCACCTTGCGACTTATTACCATGAATGGCCGCAGAACTTACCCCCGCAGCATCTAGGTGCTTAACCACACGGTTTGCCCCATGTTTGGTTCGGGTGAAAACAATCATGGTTTTAATATTCTTTGTTTTATCTTTTAAGATTTCAATCAGAAGTTTTGGTTTATGAGAACGATCCACCAAATTCATTATTTGGTTAATCTTCTCCACGGTTGTGGACTCAGGTGTCACTTCAACTCGCTTGGGGTTAATCAAAAGCTTCTTAGAAAGGGCCTCAATATCTTTAGGCATCGTAGCTGAAAAGAGAAGGGTTTGGCGCTTCTTGGGAAGTTCTGCAATAATTTTATTGATATCGCGAATGAAGCCCATATCAAGCATACGATCCGCTTCATCGAGAACAAAGACTTCAAGCTGTTCGAAATTAATACGCCCCTCATTCATATGATCGAGAAGCCTGCCAGGAGTAGCGATAATAATATCCTGACCCTTCACTAACTTCTTGACCTGAGGCCCTGCACTTACGCCACCAAAGATCACGCAAGACTTAAGCTCTAGTCCTTTAGAGTAGAGCTTGATATTTTCTTCAATTTGAGAGGCCAACTCACGGGTAGGCGTCATGATCAAACAGCGCATACGCGTAGGTTTTACTTTGATTTTATTCTTGGCCAGATTATGGATAATGGGCAAAGCGAAGGCTGCCGTTTT
>JBFHGF010000424.1:0-2989 GCA_041583335.1 Bacteriovoracaceae bacterium | reverse complement strand
TTAGTGTTTGAATTTGTTGTAGTTTGCTTTAGGCATAAAAAAAGCCGAAACTTTGTTCGGCCTGACTATCAGAAAAATGGTGGACCCTAACGGGATCGAACCGTTGACCTCTTCGCTGCCAGCGAAGCGCTCTCCCAGCTGAGCTAAGGGCCCATTCATGTAATGAATAGGTGAATAATTTAAGAGAGATGGCCTGATAAGGCAAGAAAAAAGATCGGGTTTTATGCATATTTTTCCGGTCAACTTATCAATTATTTATTTAAGGGAAATTATAAAAGAGAACGACCGATAGGAAAATCAACACATCGCAATTTGAAATAACAAAGGAATGAAAATGAGTGAAAAATGGACGGCCCAAGTGCAAGTTAAGTGGAATAAAGATGCTCCAAAGTCATGGGATTGGCTTAAAGAATGGAAAGAAGTGAAAGGGGCCTGGTCGACTATGGGGGACTGGGATATGACTCTTTGGCTCGACGTTGCTGGTCCAAAAGAACTTGAAGACTTCGTTCAAAATAAACTTTGGTCAAAAGATTGGGTTGAAAATACAAAGTCAACTTGGACTAAAGAAGTATGGTGGTCGGATTCAGCTGCTGCTTAATGGCCAACTATTATGAGCTTGCACCATTTTTGAGAGGCAAGCTCATATGCATAATTAGAAGTATCGAATTAAATTGAAGTATAGATGATGGGCACCATCTAAGGCCTCTAGCCCTTGGGCAACACTTCCCTTCTTGGGTGCCTCATAAACCCTAAGGCCAGTGCTAATATTCCAAAGATCATCAAGCCTCTGCTTATACGAAAATGTAATGAGGTTTTCATTGTCCCTTTCCAAATCATGTATCCACATCAGTAGCAACTCTCTTCCCATGACATCGTTAAAGGCGTGACGGATTCCACCTAGGGCATCCCTTTGGAAGATGGAAAGTCTGGCGCGCGTATCTTTATCTGCGCCTAGAATTCCACCTGCTTCAAAGAATAGAGACGTTTCACCAAGACTCCACTCAGGCAAATTATATTCGAGTCCAAAGGCCACATCACCATGATCCACGGGCTTTACCAGCCCACTGGCCGTATAGACTTCTTTATCCTTACTGAAAATACGATATGCACCTTCAAACTTCAGCAATACATTAGATAGGGCATACTGGAGGGTTCCCCCGATCTGGGTTTTCTTAAAGTAGTAAGGAGTTGGGGAATTCGTTAGGGCATTAATATCGAGAGGAACAGTTGTCCCCGTTAAAGGATTAGCTCCATAATTCAAGGTACCCGTTAGCGGCATATTGCGATCGACATGATGGATGACGTGTAAACTTAGGTCTCCATCATCCATGAGGTAACGAAGTCTTGCCCCCCCTTGAGCACTCCACTGTCCATCTTGAGCAGACTCTCCATCCATCACTTGTGGAGTAGAGAGATCAGCACCAAATCCAAGACGGGAGCGATCACCGGGAAATTGAGGGTTTTCAAATTTTGGCCAATAGAAGAAGCTCACATCTCCCCAATCGAATTCTTTATTTAATTCAATGGTAAGCTCACCGAGCTTTTCAAAATATTCAAGGTCGGAGTCATAGTTTCTAGAGTTAATGACATCGGCAGGGTGAAAGGCCTCTGTGGCCGTCCAATTAAAGAGTTTGTATCCGGCCAAAATCTTCCAACTATCCCCTTCTCCAAATCTCATGGAGAAGTTGAAATCTTCAATGGCCATAAAGTCACGATCAGAATCTTTATTGTCCACACGAGCAAAACCACGAAAATTATGTTCGAAAGGTCCGCCCGTATACTTGGCCTCGACTCTAGAAAATACCAACATCCCTGTATCTTCTGTATTTTCTTTTTTGTCATCTTGGAACTGTCTAAACTGGAAAGATACTTGACCACGATTAAACCACTCCTCTTTTGCAAAAGAAGGGATGACCAAGACAGAAGATAAGGTTAGGAAAACGAGCTTTTTTAACATCAACAAACCTTCAAATTCTATTTAAGAGAAGTCTTTTTAAAATCACGTGAACTTAAAGAAGCACCTAGCTTTCTCTTCTTCCAATCCATCGTCGACTCTTTCTTCGTTTGAACATTCTTCATGTGAATTTTATTAGCACGCCACAGGGTCTTGCCACCAACTTTGTAGCCTTTAAAGTCAGAGAATGCCGCGACCTTGAGAAGCTCCCCCTTTCTATCGTAGTACTCTACTTTGATTGGGTTCATATACTTTGCTGAAATCGTCATGATCATTTTTGAATAACCAGAGTTCGCTTTGGGAATACGCTCGATTTTCCAACCGCCAAGGCCTCCCTTCTTGGTTTTCATATCAGCAAGCCACTTGAAGTTATACTTTTCAACTTCCTGAGATCCAAGGTCTTCATAACTGAATTCACTTCCCATAAAAGAAGAAGACTTATTACTGGAAGAGATCCTCTTCACCCTCTTAATGGTGGGAAGAAAGAGCCACTGATCATCATCATCACCTTTGTGAGAGTGGGTTAACATCTTCGTTCCCTTTACATCTTTTGGATTGAGAAATTCCATTAGAGACATATCCCCATCTCCATCAACTTCTAGAGTTTTCCCCTCCATAATACGAGTGGTCTTCGCGCCATAGGCATCGATTAAAACCATTTCCATGTCAGACTCTTCGCCTTTGAATCCTTCATTCTTATATTCAAGACCTTTGGCAATCAGAGTTCCTCTCACATCGGCCGCTTTAGAGCTCATGAACTTTGTATTCAATAAATCCATGGAAGGCTTAAATTCAACTTCTACTGCAAAAGCCGCTGGGTTAAGGGCCAAAATTAGGCCTGCACATTTCAAGTAAGTCGTTAATTTCATCATGTCTCCTATGGGATCACTGCATCGCGTAGCGATGAACTAAAAATCATAGCAATCTTAACGTGTTAAGTATGGGCTGACCAGAAAGCAGCACGGGATTAAGACCTTAATTTTAGCTCATATAAAGAAGGTCTAATCCAAGCTATAATCAATCCTAATAATTTCA
>JBFHGF010000423.1:0-2991 GCA_041583335.1 Bacteriovoracaceae bacterium | reverse complement strand
TTTCCTGTTGTGGTAACGATGGATGCCCATGGTAACTCCCTTCACGAAAAAGTGGAGAGTGAATCCAAACAAAAATTAACAGAAAGACTTTAAGTAAAAGAAGAGAGAGGAAATAGGGGAAGAGGGATCCCTTATTTCCTTTTTTTATTTGTAGTGACAAAAGAGGGAATATGGCACAGGCACTATGGCAACCGGGACCTGAGCGAATCGCTAGCTCAGAGATGACTCGCTTTCAAAAATGGTTGGAAAATAGGTTTAATCAGAAATTTGATAATTATGATGAACTTCATCGCTTCAGCGTTGAGCGCAACCTCGACTTTTGGAGTTCTCTCTTTGATTTCTTCTCCATTCGTTACACTGGTGAGTTAACTCCGGTCAATACCGATCAAGGCTTCTCTAAGTACGGCTGGTTCCCTCAGGTTAAGCTTAATTTTGCAGAAAACCTTCTGACAACTCGTGATGGTGATCAGTGTGCTTTACACTTTATCCATGAATCGAAGCTGCAAAAGAAGGTGAGCTACCTTGATCTCTACCACCAAGTAGCAGGACTACAAGGCTCTCTTCGTGGTCTTATTAATGAAGGCGATGTTCTTGCGGCCTATATGCCCAATATTCCCGAGACGGTCATCTCTATGCTGGCCACGACCGCTCTTGGGGGAGTGTTCACTTCAACTTCTGCCGACTTCGGAATTGAAGGTGTGGTTGATCGCTTTGGTCAAAGTAGACCCAAGGTTTTAGTTACCGTATCGAGTTATGAATATAATGGAAAACGCCATAGTCTTCTTCCTAAGATAAAAGAAATTATTGAGCGACTAGATTTCATTGAACAAGTCGTTGTGGTGGACTTCTTGGGGGATAATCCCGATCTTACAGATATTCCAAAGTCCATGCTTTGGAGTGATTTTATTTCTGAAGATAAGATTGTGGAATACACCGCTGTCCCCTTCGCTTCCCCTTTGTATATTATGTACTCTTCAGGAACGACGGGTAAGCCCAAGTGTATTGTTCACTCAGTAGGAGGAACACTGCTTCAGCATGTGAAGGAGTTAGGCCTGCACAGTAACCTAACTGCGGATAAATCGATATTCTTCTTTACCACTTGTGGTTGGATGATGTGGAATTGGCTGGTGTCTTCACTCTTCTTTGGAAGTCGTGTTTGCCTCTATGAAGGATCACCATCCTATCCTAGTTTAGGGGAGTATTTCGAAGTCATTGATCGCGAACAAATTAATATTTTTGGTACAAGTCCTAAGTTTTTACGGGCCTTGGAAGATTCCGGTTATCGCGCTCAGAACCTCGATTCTCTTGAGGGAATTCTCTCGACAGGAGCCCCTTTGATGGCCGACCAATTTGCATATATTTATCGTGACCTTAAAAGTGACGTTGTCGTGAGTTCAATCTCGGGAGGGACTGATATTCTGGGCTGCTTCATGCTCGGTAATCCCAATCTTCCTGTCTATGCTGGCGAGATCCAGTGCAAGGGTCTTGGAATGGATGTAGATGCCTTTGATGGAGCGGGAAATACCAGTACGGTGGGCACTCCCGGCGAACTGGTTTGCAAAAAGAGTTTTCCTTCTCGCCCATTATGCTTCTTAGGTGACGAAGACGGGCAACGCATTCATAAGGCCTACTTTTCTCAATTTGTAGGGGTGTGGTCCCACGGAGACTTTATCGAATTTTCCCGTGAGGGAGGAATTAAAGTTTTGGGTCGCTCTGATGCGACCTTGAATCCCGGAGGAGTGCGTATCGGTACGGCCGAAATTTATCGTCAAGTGGAGGGGATAACCTGGATCGAAGATTGCCTCTGTGTTGGCATTCAAGAGGAAGGGGATGTCTCTGTGGTACTCTTTGTGAAAATGGTCCCAGGTGAAGAATTAACTGATGAGCGCATTAAAATGCTTAAAAGTGATATTAGAGCGAATACGACTCCTCGCCATGTTCCCAAGTATATCGATACGATCGGCGATATTCCCTATACCCGCAGTGGTAAGAAGATGGAATTGGCCGTTACTCACATTCTTGCTGGACGGGGTATCAACAATGAACAGGCCGTGGCCAACCCGGAATCACTAGATTTTTATCGATCTTGGAAACCTAAGAACTCTTAATATTTGTTAAGAATCTTATTTTTTCAAACTAGGGGAGAGGCGCAAATGTTTACGCCCAAATTGTTCATGGATCGTTCGATTCCAAGTGTGCAAAACTTTTCCATTGGAGCTATCCACATAGGCATTGTAACCATAGTGGCGTCCCTCCGGTGTTTTGAGCTTCACCACAACGTGTTCAACCATGAGATTCTTGCCTTTGTGTTTTATTAAAGCACTACTTTCTCTTTTGACGATGGTCTTGGTTTTGGGACGCAAGAAGCGCAAAAGGTTACTGCCCAATTGATCCTTCCACTGGGGATTGTACTCATTATCTATTTCTGAACTACGAGGACGTGGTCCCACTCCCTTCCAAGGGCGATCTTTTATACCGGGTAGCTTCTGAGGTGAGGAGGCGATAGCTCGCTGACTATCGGTATTCGCCTTGTCCCCTTGAGGATGTGGAGTATCTACTTTCATGTCTTTCTTTTCTTCATGAGTCGTAGGGTAGCTCTGAATTTTTTTGAGCGATACTTTGTTGAAAGTCTTCCAATGGCCATCATCTTTATTTTGACCAAATTGGGTTGGTTGATGCCTGTACTTATAAACTCCAACTCCAAGAAAGAGCACAAGGGTAATCGTGAATAGAATTTGTAAGTTCTTCTTATTCATAATGCTCTATTTTAATCAATTACCGTAAATTGGAAATTAATAAGTTGAAAGGGCTTCGCCCCAGAAAATTCATAATCTAAGTAGTCGTCGTTGTCGTTATTAGCATCATCAAAACAGTCGCTACAGTTGCTAAAGCGTGCTCGCATTCTACAGTTAAATGTCGTTCCTGGGGGAATCCAAGGGCTCACTTCCATAAAGAGAACATTACTGGTAGAAAAGGTTGGTGTCCCTGTCG
>JBFHGF010000422.1:0-3009 GCA_041583335.1 Bacteriovoracaceae bacterium | reverse complement strand
CTATTGTGCCCACCATGAGTACAGATTAGGCCGGCATCTCCACCATCGAGATTTGCATCATCATTGGCCCAGGTAAAAAGAGACCGATCGGTATAGCGCTCAATCGTCACGAGGTTATAATTGCGCCAAAACTGAGACCACCCCTTATCTCCCATTTTCTTACGCCACTTCATACACATGTCATCCCACCAAGTCCTTGTGCTGCCTCCGCAGTCTCCCCAGTGCGTGATAGAAGAAGAGCGAGCACTGCTCGCAAATGTGCCATTACTTACCATGAGCGAAATGCACAAAAGAGGTAAGGACAATGGTCTTAACATTACTTTCATAAAACCCCCTAATTTTGATTTAAACTTGCCCTATAGCAATACCAAAATGGGGGACCCTCTGAAATTTGAAGGGTCAAATGAAAAAGTGATTTATCTTAAGAAAAAGAAAAGCTTTTCATGAGGCAAAAATATTACATCATTGTTACAGAAACTTGAAAATGGCCGTTTGCACATAGCGCGAACACAACCATTAGAAATGCTCTAATTTTTTGCTTCATAACTTTTGTTTTATAAGAATTAATCCCCCATTAAAACCCAGGAGACTCAAATGAAATTCTTTTATTTTCTATTTATGATCACCCTACCACAAATGAACTTAGCTTATACAAGCTATGGTGAATGTGTAGATGAAGTATATGATTACAATGGATACAACCAAACTGAAGCGCAACTTACATGTGAGCGCTTCTTGGTCAATGATTAAGCTGTACGCAGGTAGAACCTAAATAAAGATGAGTCCTCTACAAGAGAAGACCTTGATTTTCATCTTTTAAGTAAGTCAGGATATCTGGGTTATTATAAACTTTTAACATCAGATATTTTTTCACTCTTTTGAGCACCATCATATTCTTAGAGTAAATATATCGATTCTGATCGACTAGGAAAGCAGATGGCAGGGGAAGATATATCTTGTCCTCGCCATTTCTAAAAACCGCATTATCGCTAGAGATTTCAAAAGGAAGCCCAAGTTTCTTTATCAGAGAAGAATCTTTACTGCTAAGGTATTCGGTATAAGTCGATAGGTTCTTTTTATACAACTCTTCACTTTGAAGTTTTTGATCTCCCTCGCCTCTAAAAAAGCGTAACGAATTGTTTATTTGAGCGATCAAAAAATTAGATGCCAAATTTCTATTATTATAGAGGGCCGTCAAAACATCGCTATAGAAAGATTCAATTCTTGAGTTAACGATATCAATAAGAAATGGCATGACCACATTTCCGGCCAAGAGGGCCTGTTGAGCGATGGCCATATTCGTCTCCCTAAGCAGCCCGAGATAGAAATCTCGTGAATCTACACTTTCTTCGATGTCTTCGAGCTCATCAGCTTTTATTAAATTATAATTAGATGAGAAATACCCCTCTCTATCGGTGAAGTTGTAATAAGGTGCGATTTCACTCCCATACATAGCATACTTTTCAAGAGCGGGTGTATAATACAACTCTGAAATTCCTTTTAAAATATAACCTTTCGTAAAACGTAATTCTTTTGTGCGATAATTGCGAAAATCGTAGAAGTGGTTAGTAATGTACATTCGAGGATTCTCTAGCTGAACGAGGGCCTTGGTAAGCCTTCTGTCATAAGACTTCAGTGAAATATGAGGATTTGAAAAATACTTTTTCAAAATCTCATTAAGAACAACGTAGACTGGCGCAATTACACTTTGGTACTGACTGGTATAATTTTCTGAATAAAGTTTGGCCTTAAGGATATCATTATTGCCCTCAAGAAATACTCTTTCTAACTCTGCTCTACATTCAGCAAAGTTCTCAGCATTATTTCTATAGTAAAAGTGTCCAAACATATCCGAATATTTTGAGAAGTACCCCGGGATAATGGAAGGATAATCATCACCATCTTTTAACTGAAGAGGTGAAAAGGGTTGTTCTTCTTTTGAAATTTTCTCTACACATCTCCCGAGATCTCCAAATTCCAAATCTAAAGATGCCGTAGAGCACTTAAACCTGGAATTCAAAAATGAGCGGCATGCATTGATTCGTTCACTACTTTCAGATGTGGTCAAAATCGCATTAAGTATGTTTGCACTATCTCCCATAAGTAGTGATAGTTTCTCATTCAACTCTTTAAATAATTTAAAATTTACTTTTTGAGCATTAACAAGATATTGATAGATCTTCACTTGGTTATCAAGGATGGCCTTTTGATTTGCAATCAATATCTTTTGATTTTCTTCTAACACACCAAGGGCCTGCATGACTTGTCGATGCCTTATCTCATCGGGATCTTGATTATTTTTTTTACCAAATAAGGTACTAATGGATAATGTGGCATTAAGTATGGAATTAGGGTTGGGGTTAGAAATGGCCATTCCTACGGAAGCGACGACTCCTATGATCTGAGTTGCTTCTTGAAAGCGCTCGGCATCCTTTCCTTTCAGGCCAAAATTAACGGCCGCTTTGTAACTGGTATTCATATAACCATGAAGTTCATTTAAATTTTTAATTAATTGATCAAATTCCTGCTTTGAACTTTCATCAAAACTTTCGCCAGAGGGCGCATTTACATCGTCAACATCTGCACCATTAATAGAACTTGGCATTCTCGAAATTCTATTAATCCCCTCTTGTACTTCAACCGCTGCTTGCTGTGCCTTTGATCCGTTGACGATCATTCTTTTTAGTTCATCAAGACGTAAATCTGCATCCACACTAAACTTAATATAGTCGCTTCTTAAAACGTCAATTGAGAGAGCATTGCTTGAAACCTGTTTAGATAAGATAGTTAAACGTTTTGAGATGGCCATAACGGCCACAGAGTTCAAATAAGATCGCGCCTCAACAGACATTGACGAGCTTAGAATATTAAAGCTCTCAAGGTCTTTCATGCGCTCATAAACAAGCCTGGTCTTAATCGTGTCATTTTCTTCATTAATGATTTCTGCAAATCTTTCTTCATCTTCACTGGCAATCTTAGAAAGGCTTTCATCGACAATCGTTTCAAAGG
>JBFHGF010000421.1:0-3011 GCA_041583335.1 Bacteriovoracaceae bacterium | reverse complement strand
ACTAAAGTTTGACCTTCACTTAAGCCTGAGAGGAGATTTCAATAGGATCAACAAACGATGAGTTCATCTTATAACTTTTTATAGTCTAGTGAAGTTTTTTTTGAATGTTTTTATAACCATCCTTTAACTCATCTAAAAGTAAGCTATGCGCCTCAGATATATTTTCAGAAGCCTCTTTTGCTGCATCAAGAGCTGGTTTTATATCACGACGAGCTTTTGCCCACTTTTCTTCCAATTCTTCCCATTCATCTTTCATGTCTGCTTTGAATAAGTGAGCTTTTAGCCTTAGCTCATCACGAGCACTTTGCAGTTGTGAAAATTTTTCTTTTGATTTTTTCATCTGGTTCTCCTCAATTGAAGTAAATCATTTTAACTGTTTCAGTATATTGATAAATTTCTTACTGAACCCCCTCCAATAGCAGGCTTCAAAATGATTTATATCATCGAATTAAATGAAGTCTAACGATTAAGATTGAACGATGCTCCACATCCCTTATCGGTAATCAAGGTTTTTTAATGAATAAACAGAAAGTGAAGATTCTATTAAGTGTCATTGTATTTACAATAGTTGTGATTTTTTCACTTCAAAATAATATTACGGTCAATATCAAATTCTTGTTTTTTGATCTTGCAAACTTTCCACTTTTTGGATTAATTGCGGTTAACTTGGTTTTAGGAATTATCGTCGGCTTTATTTTGTCCAGGAGGCACAATCAATCTAATTATTAAAGTTCGATGTTTATGGAAAATTTCAACTCGAAATGGATATCACTAAAACAGTATTTCTCATATCTGCTTCTACCAATCGTCATAGTTTTTCTTTTATTACATGAGATATTAATCAAATAAGTTGTTTAAAAAATTCAGCTACAATCAATTAAAAGAGAGGTCTTTATTATGAGATTAAAAATAGGAGTACTATTAATAAGTTTTATATTTCTTGTCGGATGCTCATCAGTTCCGAAAAAGGTAAAGCTAGAAAGCTCTGACCCTCAGGTTGTTGTAAATCATATTGAAAGATTGAAGCGAGAATTGAGAGAAACCAATTCGGATGTATTGGCGAAAAGATCGTTTCGTAAAGGTGATAATGAGTATCAAAAGGCCCTCGAGGGAATAAGTGAAAGGGAATCAGATGAGAAAGTTCTTGCTCTTCTTGCTCAATCGAAGGCCTACTTCTTAGAGGCGAAGAATATAGCGAAATCTCGAACAGTAATTCCCGAGAGTATTATGACCGCTAGGAAAGCAGCTATAAATGCGAGACTTCTTGATAACAGTTCATTAAGAGAAAAACTTCATAATGTTGATGAGTCACTGATAAGGGATAGTTCTACATTTTCAAAAAGCTTATCGCCGAAGAGACTGTCCTATTTTCAAAGTAAATATCAAAAACTTGAGATTGAGGCTGTTCAAAATAACCAACTTGGGCCATTGAAGAAAATAATTTCCAAGGCGGAGGAGAGCAATGGAGAGAACTTAGCTCCACGAACCTTAACTGAAGCAAATAAAAATGTTTATCTCGCTGAGAATCTAATCAGTCAAAGTTCTCGTGACCCATCTCAGTTTTCAGAAAGTGTTGAAAAGGCAAAGAAGTCGGTAAAGCTTCTCGATGATGTCATGGATAAATTAACGGGAGAAGCTAAGGGGGCCACCGAAGCTACAGCGCTAAAAATGGTTTATCAGGAACAAAAACTTGGTGATCTTTCTGATAAAGTTGGCACTTTGCAAAGTTCTCTTGATAAATCTAGTACTGAGATAGGAGATATGCACAATACACTGGCAGAGCAAGAACATGAGATTTCCAGTACCCGAGGAAAGATTAAGTTTCAAGAAGCAATGAATGAGGTGCGAAAGAGTTTCAAGGAAAGTGAAGCGAGTGTCTATCAACAAGGTGATAATCTGATTATTCGCTTAAAGAAAATTGATTTTAAACCTAGTGATGCTTCGGTTCCGACTGATTCTATTGCTTTCCTGTCCAGATTGAATTCAGTTATTACAAAGCTAAAGCCAGACGAAATAGTTGTCGAAGGCCATACTGATTCAACTGGACGAACAGCAAATAACTTATTGCTTTCGAATAAACGCGCAAATGCAGTTAAAGAATACCTATCTTCGCTAGATGTTAATTATAAGATTGATGCTCGCGGTTTTGGTGAATCAAAACCCATTGCCGATAATAAGACTAAATTTGGCAGGGCCTTGAACCGTCGGGTTGATATTGTTGTCAAGGGAAAGTAATACTTCTAACAATTTTGTTGAAATGAGAAAATGGAGTCAATATGAAACAGATAAGTACGATCCTCTTTATTACCATGACCCTATGTCTGGGGTGCTCTAAGGAAACTCCTTCTGAAAAGATGAAGGTGCAAACAGACAATATAAAGCGCTCTCTTCAAAAAGCTGTAAATCGTACTGATGAAGAAGCTTGTGGGACTCTGACTGGTGATAGTAAAATAGAATGTTTGAGTAAGAAAGCTAAGAACCGCGCAATTGAAACTAAAGATGTCATTATAGATAAGAGTAATGAATTAAAAAATAAGATAGATGACTAGTGAGATCTAAATCCATTCTCTTATCCAATTATTAATGAATATAAAAAGGAATTCACAATAATTGGCAAGGGAATGAGGGAGGTCATTGTGATTTTTCTTACGTCATAAATGAAAATATGAATACTAACAAAAAAGGAGAATACTATGGAAAGTTTACCGGAAAAAGAACCTGAACATTATAATAAAGCTGATATTGAATCTATTGATCAAGCTCTTGGGCTACTAGATAGGGCCGTGAGGAATAATTCGGCGGTGGTTAAGCAAAAAGTTGGGAATAAATTTCATAATTTAAAAAACATTATTTCAAATAGTGAGATTGAACCAAATACAGAGATGAAGGCATATGGTTCCAAGCTTGATGCAACCTACAAGGACTATAAGAAAAAGGCGCTCCATGTTGCAAAGAATGCTAGTGATCGAGTTGATCAGAGTGCACACAAAAATCCGTGGTACTTTGTAGGT
>JBFHGF010000420.1:0-3020 GCA_041583335.1 Bacteriovoracaceae bacterium | reverse complement strand
CTCCTCACTCACCACCACAGCAATGGCATCTGTATCTTCTGAGGTACCAATGGCCGCACGGTGGCGAGTTCCCAGATGACGATCAATTTCAACATTTCGAGTCAAGGGCAGAAAGCATCCCGCTGCTGCAATTTTCCCATCGTCAATAATCACCGCTCCATCGTGAAGAGAAGAACTCGATTGAAAAATAGCATAGAGGACATCTGCATGAAGCTCTGAATTTAACTTGGTACCCGTGGCCATATAATTGGCCAATCCATGATTGCGCTCAATAACAATCAGGGCGCCAATTTTCTCACGGCTCAGTCCCTGACACGCCTCAATGATTTCATTGATCTCACGATCGGGAAGCTCTTGCTTAAAGAAGCCAAAGAAACTCTGTCTGGTTCCAAACGAGGCCAGAGCATTTCTAAACTGATCTTGAAAGAGAATAATGGCGATAATGAAGAAGGAATCAAAGAAGTGATCGAGCAGCCAATTCAGAGAATAGAGCTTATAGGAATGCCCAATCCAAAAAAGGCCCACGAGAATCCCCATGCCTGTCAGCATTTGAACCGCTCGCGTTCCATAGACAATGAGCAGTCCTTGATAAATCAAGAACGTTACAATCAGTACATCGACAATATCTTTGATACCCATATGACCAATTAGACTTGTCACATGCCCCTCCAATCCATGAAAGAAGTTTTCTTAAAAGAAATTAATAAATATAAGAAGTTATCGGCAAATCTCAAAAAAAACAAAGGGAAGCTTGCCTGAATTCCAATATTTAGTGCCATTTTAAAGATAAAGGGAGGCATTCGTAAACCTGTTCCAGACTAAAATGATTAAGTATCTTATACTAATGAATTATCATTGATGAAAATTTTGATTAACTTTGATCATAATTGTGGATGTCACTCGTGCTCATAAGGCGCATTAGAAAAATAATATATTTATGTCACATTAGTATTAATAACACTTCATTTTTCAGAATATAGTCTTGGCAAAACCCTCCCTCCTGCAAACTTTACTGGCCACTTCGACAAGGACTAAACTCTATGAAAATGTTCCTAGAGATTATGATGTAATGAATATACTATGTTATAAAAATAACAAAATCACTAACGAATGATATATTCATAGTCTGGTAAAACACCTCTTTAGAGATGGCCATTCGAAGTTTTATCTCTAGAACTAGACGTAGGATATATTATCCAGTGAGGCATGGTAAAAAATGAGTAAAATAAAATCAAAGATTGACCTTAAATCTATTCAAATCTTCCATCTTGAAGACATGAAACCTATTCAAGAACAGATGGCCGAAGACCTGAAAAAAATTGGCATAGAGAAGATTCCTTACCAGGCCGACACTGTCCAGAAAGCACTCCAATTATGCAAAGAGAAAACAGATATTGATCTGATCATCTCCGACTGGAACTTACCCGACAAAACAGGAATGGATTTCTTGAAGGCCATTCGTGCATCCAAGAAGTTTAAAGACACTCCCTTTCTCATGTGCACCACCATGGATGAAGTAGAAAACTTGATCAATGCCATTAGCGAAGGGGCCAATGAATATGTCGTTAAGCCGTGGGAAGTCGAAGATCTACGCGATAAAATCATCCAAGTTCTGTCCTAGTCATTAAAAAAATTAACTAAAAATGGGCCTGTTCACAAGGGAGAATTGATGCTCGGAAGGTGGCAAGGAATTTACTTATGTGAATTTAGAAAGCAGCCCAAGAAGAGAACCCTTATCCTCAAGTATCTCGCAGGCTAAAAAAAAGGCCCCACCAAAGTGAGGCCGACTTACAAGCAAAGGATTCACCAAAAACCTACCAGTAGGCCTAAGCTGCCTTTTTCTTTTGATTAGGAAATTGATCCTCTAAAGTATCGAGAACCTCTCTAGACATCAAGAGCTTCTTACGAAGCGCCTCACGAGAAATTCCCATCTCTTTAGCGGCCTTCGATTTATTACCATTACAACGCTTAATCTCAGCAATGATCATCTCACGCTCTACTACGGCAACACGATCCTTGAGAGGAACATGAAAGTCACTTACAAAAGGCAGGTCACCAAACATACGTTGCTTCACTGACTTATCGACAAGAGGTGATGCTGCTGACTCAAGTTCCACTTCACTGATGACATGGGCCTTGGGGTTATAGAGAACCGAGCGTTCAACCATAGTTCTCAATTCTTTAATATTGGCAGGCCAATCATAGTCTTTCATCTTATCCAGCATTTTAGGAGCAAAGGACTTAAGAAGAAGACCTTGCTTCTTACACTCAATTTTCAAGAAATATTCGGCCAACAATTCCAAATCATCCATACGTCTTCTCAAAGGCTCCATATAGACAAAGGCCTTTGAAAGGTACTCATAGAGCTCACGATCAAAGAGACCATCATCCACCATTTGACCGAGGTCTTTAGATGAAGTGGCAATGATTCGTACATCTAAACTAATATGAGGCGCTGTAGGCACTTGCCTCTTGGAGAGAACTTCATAGAGATGTTCTTGATAGGCCATAGAGAGAGAACACACTTCGTGTAAAATGAGAGTCCCTCCCTGACACTTAATCAATTTTGATTCACTGGGTTCCCCCCAAAGTTGGCGAGCAATAGAATCAAAATTCTTAGTATTACAGTCAACAGACTCAAGATCTTTAAGCCCTCTTTGTCCTTCTGCATGGAGAATTTGAGCATAGAGAGATTTCCCTACCCCGTGCTCTCCGTGGATAAGAACCGGCTCATCGAGATCTTTCAATTTAATAATTGAGTTTCTCAATGATCCCATATGCGCCGTCTTACCGATAAGGGCAAGCTTACGATCATGAGGGCTTGAGAAGCGACGAATCTGTGAAGAATCACTCATCGGATTGTATTTGTGGAATACTGAACTGAAAACAAGAGCAAGAACTTTCATCGTCTTCTCATCTTCAACCGTAAAGCGATCTTCATTTCTCTTATTGATCACCTCAATCACCCCAATAATTTTATCTTCACGATTGTGAATGGGATGGCAGATAATCGACTTCGT
>JBFHGF010000419.1:0-3023 GCA_041583335.1 Bacteriovoracaceae bacterium | reverse complement strand
TTCGGCCTACAGTGCTTCTAAAGCGGCCGTTCTTTCTTTATGCGAGAGCTACTCTCTTGATTTGAAAGATCAGGGAATAAGTGTAACGGCCCTATGTCCTGGCTTTATTGATACACCTTTGACCCGTAAGAATGACCACTCCATGCCTTTTTTGATGCCTGTCGAAAAAGGGGCCAAGAAAATCAAGAGAGCGATTGATAACAAGAAGGCCCTTTATGTTTTTCCATGGCAGATGGCCTTCGTTATTCATATTTTAAGACGTCTACCACGTAGATGTTATCGCTTTATTATGCAGTTACCTTTTGCAAATTATTCCAAATAAGAAGGAGTTAGAGGATGAAGTTTTTCTTGTCTACTTTTGTACTCTTAGCATTCATCAATGGTTGTCAGCCGGCTAATCAGAGTGAAAGTACTGTTAGCGTACAACCCCAAGAAGGAAATGCTCTTCAGGCCAAAACTGAAGATGACTTCTCTGATCTCAAAGAAAAAGATGAATCATGTGACACAGAGGAAGATCTGGAAAAGAAAATTGAAGAGCAGGCCAAGAAGCAGGAGGCCTTTAAACTTCAAGGTGGAGATGGAGGCTGTGAAGTAAATTAATTTCACAGCTTGGATTAATTCTTTTTTTCGATTTTATCTTTTGAACGAATAAGAAAGGCCGCAATGTCATTGATTAAGGCAGAAAAGCCTTTGCTGTATTTCTTATTCTCAACACCAAATCTGAAATTTTCAATGTCGAGTTCTAGTGTTTTCTCTGGGCTTGACCATGTTGCTTGGAACTTGATTTCATAGTTTCTGGCCAAGGTCGGGCTGAATACCTCTGCCCCTAACTCTCTAAAGCTGCCTTGGAGAGTATCGGGATTAATATTGCTGCTGCCAAAGATAATTCTTTTGCTATCTGAACTGATCACCTTGCGATGATTTTCCTGATGGTAGTTTTTCTCTGTGCCATCTTCAAACTTGGCCAAAGTACTTAAAGTTTTTCGTGTCCTAACTTGAATTCCATACTTCTTCAATTCTTTAAGAAAGATAGTGTTAGGGAATCCGCCAAAATTAAAGTTCTCATTGCTATCAAGAATGATTTTTATATCGATATTGGGATTCTGTATTTTCTTTTTGATAAGAGCGTCTACAACATATTTATCATAGAGAAAGAGGTGCTCCATAAAAATATTCTTATGCGCACCTTTGATAAGATCGACAATAAGGTTTCGAACATTTTTAATGCTCCCATCAACATCCGATTCGGCCAATCGAACACGGTCAGTGCCTCGGAAGGGAATCTCTTCTTTTGTGATACGAAAGAAATTAAGAATTTCATCTCGTTGCTCCCAATATTTGCGATTATCAAGATTTTCTTCTTGATAATAGAACCATTTCGTTTCATCTGGGTTTTGGGTGAGTGCTGCTTCGATATCTCGAAGATAGGAGTGTTGAATTAAGGCCGCAGCAGGTCCTTCAATATAGAGAGTATCATCAAAGTAGTAGCCGCCACTGTGATCAGTCCAATTTTTAGACCCAAAGTATGCTGCAGGCTGATTGGTATTTCCATCGATGACAATGACTTTAGAGTGATCAATTTTAGACTCATAGTAAGAAGTCATCTTTTGAAGCGCAGGGAAAGTTTTTTCTGTTTTGGGTATGAAGTCACTCAGACCAAAAGGAATGCCGGCCGGATGCCTTTGAATATTTGCTTGAAGAAGAAAGACAGAACTTTTAAGTTCTTCATCTTCATTTATTCTCTCATTCATATATTTAAAGATAGGAAGCATTTCATCTTTCATATTATAGTGAGTGGCATAATCATGAAGGAGTACTACCTTAAAAGAAGGATTGGTCGTAAGCTTTTCTTTCGTTTGATCAAGGAGAAACTCTGCGAGTGTGCCGCCTAAAGTTCCCCCCATTAGAAATATATCGATAAAAATAGTTTTTTTGGCCTGTAAAATCATATCTTTTAGCTTGATAAAGATAGGATCGTGTATGAATGCTGGATGTCCTGAGGGAGAATTCTTCTGGGGCATCTTCATATAAGGGAGGTCAAAATCAAGCTGACCGCCATTGATAATAGCGTGCTCATTATACCATTTCATTCGCTCCGGATCGGTTTCATTTTTGTGAAACCATTCCACTTTATTACCAGGAATTATGCCGAGATGAGTGAGTTGATAGAATTTTGGAGAATCTTCTTTTAGTCCATAGTTAACTAGTTTTGTTTCAATAAGAGACGTAATAAAATTGTCCTCATCATCCATGTGGGCAATGGCACTCGCTTTTTCTTTAAAGATATTATTGAAGTCCTTATAGATTTCTTTATAGCTAAAGCTATTATGTTCTGTGATTTCTTTTATAAGATTTAGATATTTGATTTTTTCTCGATCATTATCAGTTGTATCTATTTGATCTCTAATGGCCATGATTTTATTGAGGAATGTGTAGTGAAGAAGTTCAGTCAAAATCGCCGAATTCTCTTCAATATGGCGAAAGTAGAGCACTGAACGCAAGAGTATGGGGGGGAAGAATGCTGAGAGTTTCTGGTATTGGGATAGGATAAGTTCTTTTTTTTCATTGTTATCTATATCAATTACGGCCTGTTTAAAAGTATTTTCATTGGTGATTTCTCTTTTAGAAAAAACATCTTGATAGACTTTAAGGTAGAGGTCTTGATATTGGATACGATCTTGAATATTAAATGTTTCGGCCTTTGCTGAGTAAGTTTGAAAGATAAGAGTTACGAGTAGAAGGGGCTTTATTAAAAACTTCACTTTGCCCCTCCTTGAAAATATTGAACGGAACCCAGTTTGAACTTTTGAATCAGTTCAATTCCAAGTCCATCTAAGAGTTGAGTGAAAACCTCATTTTGTATTTGACCTCTTTGTTGGGGGGTGTTGGTTCGAGATTTAACCATGGTTTTAATTTTAGAATCTCTGGTAAAGTCTCCGCGATTAAAGTCAAAGACGAGGGATTGAATAACTGAGTCAAATTGATAATCATGTCCCGATTTTGTGTAGCTACCACTGAGGATA
>JBFHGF010000418.1:0-3047 GCA_041583335.1 Bacteriovoracaceae bacterium | reverse complement strand
GCCCACAATACGAACCCCAATCCTTTGCTCCCCCATTACATGAGAAGCAAATTGAGCATCGCCAGAGAAGTCATTTTCATTAAAGGCCTTTCTAAAGATATTGACGTTCGCATCATCACTAAAAGGAAGTGACTTCGACTCCAAGGTCCTAAAGGCATCTCGTGCTGTTGAACTGATGCGCGCACTCTCAAGCTCTACTCGATTAAGTTGTTTGCGCACTCCCCTTTCATCCACGACTTCAAGAAACTTGTCTCCATAATTGACGATCTTAACTGGAATACGTGCCCCATTGTGTTCGATGGAGATATATCGTTCATTTTCTGTGATTCTTCGATTATTAAAGGCCTGCCTAAAATCATCGGTATTCTTATTAGAGGTTAAATGCAAAACCAGACGAGAAGGCTCCGGTCTCGGAGCAACGGCGGCCATGGCCTCTCTTGCGGTTGAGCTGGTGCGCACTTCTCGCAACTGATCATTGGTTAGGGAAATGCGCTTACCATCTTCGCCTATAATAATCAGTCGGCGCTCGCCATCAAAGCCTTCCACAACCGCAGGTCTGCGAACTCCATTTTCATCGATAAAAGAAATATAGCGCGAGTCTTCATCAAAGACCCCTCGACCATAGGCATTGCGAAAGGAGTCATATCCATTGGCCGGTGGGGTTATTGCGGCCGGCGGGCCTTCACTCTTAGGAGGATCAACTCCCGAGTGAGGATTTGTCCGCTCCTTAGGCTTTTTTATTAAACTTAAAAACCCATCCCCACGCTTGGCCGTTTTCAATAACTTTAAGGCCACGGCCGCAGGAGGAATAAAAAACTCTCCGGCCAGCTTACAAATTTTCTGAGTTCGCCCTTTAAAGTTCATGCAGCCCAAACTTTGGTACTCTTCATTCACGTAGTTCATAAAACTCTGGGCCACAGTCTTAAGAACTTTACCAGCAACGGCCTTTGCCGCCTTCACGCTGCGAAACGGAGAAGAGGTCTGATCATAGGCCTTGTCATATTCATTCACAAGATAGAGCTTAATGGAGTTGGCATAAGCACTGGCCTGATCCACGGCCTTGGCGGGATCTCTGATGGCATTGAAAATACCTTTCAAGACACTCCAAAGAAATTTAACCATCTCAACCACGGAATCAAAGAGCCCACTGATACAGCCAACCACCAGATCAATGGGATCAAAACTCTTCTCTTCTTCGTATTGGGTACAATCCATTTTCATGGATTCATCGGTTACGCTCTTACATACTTCTGATTCTTGAACCACTCGGCAAAGGTCTTCAACACTTCCCCCCAGAGGTCCTTGCGTCTCTAGGAGACAATCTCCCATATCTTGAGCAATCGACACCATGGGTGCATCACCAACACTCAATTGCCCTTTGTCTTTGAGCATATAGAGAAGCTCATCCATAGACATGGAGCCTGCAAAACTCAACTGAGTCAGCAAGAGGTTAATGCACAGAAGGAATACTTTAATAGGAGAGGCCATACTTAACCTTAAATCCAGAGAGAGAATTTCCTTTTACGGCCTTTTCTAAATTCTTCTTTTGAAAACTGGTGGCAAGAGTCTGCAAGACTTTCCCCTTGGCATAGAAATGCACTTCATGAAAATGAACCAGAAGATCATCACTATCGACATAAGTTCCATCGATGGTCAGCACATTCACTCCCCCATGCTCTTCAAGCTTATAATCTTTGGCCTTCCAATCATGGACGCCAGTAAAGGAGAGAACCTTCTTCTTATCTTCTTCTAACTCACGGTAGAATTTTTCTTTCTTACTTAGGTCAATTACTTTTGAGGTGGTTTCATAGGACACCACAAGCCGAGTACTCTCATCTTTAGAAAGGTAGATATTAGTATCTCCATAATTGCGATGAAACTTCCACGGCCCCTGCTGAGCAAACGCCACAGACACCATCGAAAGCACCATAAATGTGAATAAAAATAATTTTCTCACCAATGACCTTTTCGGCTTTTTAGCGGCACATCTTTAAGATCTAACTGCTTGATTTTATAGAGTTTTCTAATTAGATAGGGGTATCGACACAACGATTAGCGAAAGCTCTTACTCTGACTGCTTCTAATGACTTTACTTATAGCACTGTAGGCGGCCCTAAAGCTTGATTTGTCATAGATTAGGCCAAAGTCTTTGATGACTTCAAAGTAGAATGAGTTATCCAAGCGACGATTATATGAGCGAATCACAAAGTCTTCCGCAACAATGAAGATGGCCGCAAGCTCAGTGATCGTTTTAAAATCAATTCCTTTTGGATAGCCGTTTCCATCCACTTTTTCGTGGTGCTGCTCAATGATGGTGTAAATATCAGGCGATAGCCCCGAGATCTTTTCAATAATTTTCAGAGACTCCAGAGGATGTTCCTTAGAGACGGGTTCATTATGATTTTGTTCCACGTAGCTCAAGTAATCAGAATCCCCCTCTCCTTCGCTGTCACCATCACCTGATCCTTCATTTTCAAGCGAGATATCGTGCAGAAGGCTCGCCAGAACAAGCTTTTCACAAGCATAGCTATCGGTCACTCCCATTTCTAGGGCAATGGCCGAAGTAATATAACAGAGCATCAAGCAGTGCTCAGTGAGAAAGGAGCTGGTTTTATTGATCTCTTTAAACATCTCAAAGAAAGTCGAACTCGATTCAATCTTGCCAATCCCCGCATCGAGGCCAGTAGATACTTTTTCAAGAAGCGACTTCTTCAAATTGAGATCGGCCAGCATATTGATAAGCGAACTCTTCTTTTTCAGATTCAGGGCACTGGATACTTTTGCAGAAAAAACAAAGGACTCAACACGCCCGCTGTAGTCTTTGATTATATTATCGAGGTAATTATAGTAGTGGTCTTCTTTGAGATAGAAATCATCGATGTCTTTTTGAAGATAGCGCTCTAAAACTTCTCGCGTCTGAGGATCGGCCTGATTATAGACCCGAGTTTTCTTAGAACTTGAAAATTGCAAGTAAACATCATAGATCAGCTCTTCCATGCCTAGAATATTCTTCTTCCCCACTTTAAAGTAGGAATTACTCTGCACAT
>JBFHGF010000417.1:0-3048 GCA_041583335.1 Bacteriovoracaceae bacterium | reverse complement strand
TGTCCACACGAATGGTATTGAAAAAGCCGATCAAAATTTCTTTGGAAAAATTCCTTATAGTTATAAGTGGTTTTTAAGTGCAAAGAAATCACATGTTTTTAGATCGCCTCGCTATCTCTACGAGGAATACCTTAAAAAGAAGAAATCATTTTCTGAGGCCAAACGATTGTTCTATGTAGCAGGAACACGAGCGGTAGAAAAACTTGTATGGTTTGATATTGAGCATGGTACGAAATCTCTGTCTCATGGAAAAAGTAGCTGGATAAATGGTATTAGAAAGTGGGAAAATGAATGTGATGTTAAGGACCTTAAAATGTTTGAGGTTATTAAATCAGGACATATCAAAAAGGAGCTTGATTTAAGCAAAATCGACCTCTTGGATAAACGATTAGATCTCCATCCACCTATCTTCCATATAGATCCTTTGGGAACTCTTGCTGTTAAAGAAGACTCTACTCCTTTAGGCTATTCTTCGGAACTGAGTGTAACTCGATTGGCAGAGCTGACTCGGTGTCCACGTAAATTCTTTTTGAAAAACTTAGTTAAACTAAGTGAGGATGAAATTGAAGAGGTTACCAGTGAGATCGATGAGGATGGAGAATTAAGTAAGGAGGAGTTCTTTTCTGAGAACGATGTTTTTGATTCAAATAAAGGTTTTAAAAATAGTGCAGAGAGGGGAATAAAGGTTCACGAATATATCTCGCAGATGGTTAAGCATAATATGGTGGCACCTCGAGAAATGAGTTTGGATAAGCAAGGACTTGAGGGAATTACTTGGGTTAAGGGTTATATAAAGGAGCGACTATCACAATACCAAGGAAAAGATGTCGGGCTTTATAGCGAAACACCAATTAAGTTTTCTCTTTTTGGACAAATGATCTCGGGTACTCCCGACTTTTATATCCAGGGGAAAGGGGTTTTAGAAATATGGGACTTTAAGACAGGAGCTATTTCTCAAGAGAAGATGGATCCCTACTGGTTTCAGCTTTATTGCTACGCCCATGCTCTTGGGCACTGGGAAGAAGACGACTTCAAAGTTAAATTGGTTCTTTCTTTTGTTGATGTAAAAGATAACTTAGAGAAAGAGTTGAGTATAAAAGAAGTCAAAAATTTACTATTCGAACAGTGGCAAAAAATTGAGCAACCTGATCAGATAAATGAAAAGCATTGCCAATTTTGTTTATATTCACAGCTTTGTTTTCCTACCGCTTAGTCCACATTGCACGAAATGGGATAAATGGTAGAATAACTATGTGATTTACCGTTAATGATTGAACCATGGAAGGTTCTAAATTGATAAGCAGGATGCTCGACATGAAATCTAAACTTACGTCTGTATTTTCATTACTGTCATTTTCTCTATTATTTTTTGGAGTTTGCCAAAAAGTATCGGCCTCAGAAGGGGATACTTATAGTTTTACTTGGCTTGATCCAGATAAAGAAGTCTACGTTCTTCAAAATAGAAAATTTAGAAAACGTAACCGTGCACATATCAGCTTGGGAGCAGGTATGACGGCCAGCGGTGCCTTTGTTGATTCTACAAATTTTCAAGGAAGGTTAGGCTACTTCTTTAGGGAAGAGTGGGGATTCGAAGCTATTTATTCTATAAACAATGGAAAAGAAAATTCAACCGCCGGTTCTGTTAGAAATAATGGTCAGACAGGTTCGGTTCCCTTTAGAAGGATTGTTGATAGCTATATGGGAGGGATGGTTCTTTGGTCTCCTTTCTACGCAAAGATCAATACCTTCAATAAAATAGTCTATCTCGACTGGATTATTGGGGTCGGGATTGCACAGCTTGAAGAAACGAATAATAAGTTGGAGTTAACCAGCTACAACAATGACAACACACCTACGACAGAGAATCATACAGGCTTGATGTGGGATATTGGTTTGAAGTTCTACTTAGATCAAAACTTCGATGCCAAAATTGATTTGACGACAATTCACTACAAGGCCAATCAACCCAATGCAAATGGAGAGGAGAAATCTACCTATTATTCCAATTGGGATGTTTCATTTTCTGTTGGATATAACTTCTAGGAAATTTTATGAAGAAGTTACTAAAAAATAAGTACATTGCGATAGGCACGGCCTTAATATTATCTTTCCAGATAAATATTCATGCATCAGTTGAGAAGGCGTGGGATATTTTGGTTCGTAGTAAAGGTTCGGTAAATCACTATCCAAGTGTTGTGAACGAGCTCTTAGAGGATAATCTTTACTTTACATCGATTCCTTATCTAAAAGAGTACCTTTCTGTACATAAGGGAAGGTTACCTAAAGAAGTAGATGCTCTTGTCGATCGAGTCGTGACAAAGGTTGGTGTTCGTCAATTTGAAGTTCTTCCCACGTCAATTCTTAGTCGTACCAGTGCCCCCGTTATCAAATATATCTTAGCTAAGAAAAAGTTTAGAATTGGACGCTATAGAGAAGCACTCAAGATTATCAACGGAACAATTCCTGCTGATCATCCAGTGAAACCATTTGCCTTACTTCTTGAGGGGTCAATTTTTAGTATTGAAGGAGATGGTCGTAATGCAACGGCTGCGTTCAAGGCTTGTGTTGAATCGACTAGAGAGGAAATGAATGGAACAAGTGATCGCAACCGCTTAAGACAGTTGGCCATCAATCGTGACTACTGTACAGTCGGGATTGCAAGAGCAGAGTTCGAAAGTAAAGACTTCGAAAATGCTTCACTTTCTTATCTCGATCTGCCAAAGGATAGTTATGTTTGGCCAGAGATTCTGTTTGAAGAGGCATGGAATTCATTTTACTTAAAAGATTTTAATAGAACACTTGGAAAGCTTGTAACTTATAAAGCTCCTATCTTAAATTTTGTCTTTAACCCTGAAGTAGATGTTCTTAAGGCTTTGACCTATATGGAACTATGTCTTTTCGATGATGCAAAACGAGTTGTGGATGATTTTTATAATGAATATCAGAATGATTCCCTTTCGGTGAAGAAATTCTTAAAGAAGTATGGTCGTAATTATAAGTACTTTTACTTGTTGGCCAAGTCTCGCTCTAATGGAAAAAGTGGGGGCA
>JBFHGF010000416.1:0-3051 GCA_041583335.1 Bacteriovoracaceae bacterium | reverse complement strand
TTGAAAGTCTTTTTAGACCGACATCTTTGGCCTGCTCAAAGCTTCTCGCATTCACATCGGTTGTAAAATAAACAGAGCCTGTTTCATTGGCACTTTTATTCTTAGCCTTAATGGCCATTGAAAATTTGTAACGAACAAAGCCTTCTACTTTCAAATAAAGTTTTTCAGCAATAAATTCACCACTTACTCGGTTAGTGACCTTCCCTTCTCCTTTAGGAGAAACTTTATAGCCACTTCCAATGAGTCGGTCCTCAATGATTTCTTTAATCTCCGAAGAGTTATCTGTATCACTTGAGTCTTTCACAGATACATGCAAAAGATATCTGCTCAATACTTTGTCTTTTTTCTTGAGTAACTCTTTGTAATCGATTGGTGCCATTACAAAGATCCCACTTAGAAAGTGATACCTTTGATTAAGTGACTCCCTCTTTAAGTAAAGAGCATCAATTTGAGTGAGGGCCCCTCCAGAATCTTTTTCAAATAACATCTTCACTTCAGTGTCGATCTTATCAATCTCTTCTTTGATCTTACGTGCAGCCTTTGATTTATTGATCGCTGCCATTGCGTAGTAATCAATATCACCTTCATATACCTTCTTGATCTCAACACCTTCGAGAGCAATATTGGTAACTTCATTTACCTGCTCACTAACAGCTTCTTGAGTGTCATTATTATATGAAGAAAGTTCAGATTGAAATTGAGAGCTGATATTATTTTCAAAGATCTTTGCTAATTCAGCCCTGGCAATACTCTTGGCCAGAGTCATAGATGACCCTGAACCAACAGCACAGATTTCATTACTTTTACACAATACAGATTTATCCGTAATCCATTTCGGTGCTTCTTTAGAAAATCCAAATTGCGTTAATGCAAGAACGGCAAGCGCGAGCTTCATCTGATCTATACCTTATTGATGAAAGCCTTTTCAGCTTCTTCAATAATCTCTTCTGTTTTCGCCTTCACTTCAGAGTCTTGTACATTATTAAGAAGCTTCGCTCTTGCAGCGGCCATCGCTTTTGAAAGTGACTTCTTAGAAATTCTCACGAGAGCATAGCACTGAAACTTAACGGTATCTTCCTCTGCACCAAGCTCAACTTTATAACGTCTTTGTTCCCAGTAGTTCTTAATAACACCTGCACCAACTAGAAAACTCTGAGTCTCTTGGGCCAACTGCTCTTGCATGTACTCTGATACATCAGAATCAGAATCCCCTTGAGTTGCTTCAGCGTAAGAGTTCTTAATAAACTGAGCTACTTCTTGAGCGATCTTAGTCGTTGCTCTCGCCTCAGCAGATCGAGTACAAAGTCTCTTGTTTGAATGGCTAGATTCACTTACAAAGTATCTATTCTTATCCCTCTCTTTAGCAATATCACCTTCTTCAGGAGTTTCAAGCCAAAGAGGAAGTCCTTTACTAGAAGCATCCATCAGTTGAAACACGGGGCCTTCAAAGTCTCTCTCTGGGTTTTGCTTTGGTGAGGATGAACAAGCGGAAACCGCTAAGGCCAATCCAAGAACCAATACCTTATTAAGCATAAATTACTCCTTTTATTGTGCATTGCTACTAATAGCACGATCTATTAATTAAAGTATCATTATTGTAAGGAGCAGCTCTTAAAAAACAATAGGAAAAAAGTAATATTGACCATTTACTAACAAATATAAAAAAGGGGGCTAATTCTAGCCCCCTTAATCATTATGAAAATTAAGAAAATTTGATTATTTGATCGTTACAAGATCATACATTTTTTCAAATGTTTTCTCTTCACGAACTGCGAACATAAGGTTGTTCTTCATTTTTTCGTCTTGATCGTAGAAACCTTTAATTTGGTCAACACCAAGTCCTGAAGTCTTAGCAACTTCCTCAAGTTTCTTTTCATAATCATCTTGGTTCGCTTCGATATTATGCTCTTTTGCAAATGAATCTAAAATAAGACCTGACTTAACTTGGAAAATTGCTTTTTCACGAAGATCATCTTTCCACTTATCAAAGTAGTCAGCAGTCATCGCTTCATTGAATCCTTGTTGAGCAAGAGTTCTTTTAACATCTTCTTTGAGGTGTTCTTCTTGTTGAGCAATAAGAGCCACTGGAACATCAAACTCATTCTCAGCAACAAGTTTATCTAGGATATCTTGATTTAGTTTTTGCTTAGCAGCTCTTTCCTTTTGATCCATGATATTAGCTTTATTTTTCTCTTCGAAATCAGAAACTGATTCGAAACCGAATTCCTTAGCTAGTTCATCTGTAAATTCAGGATAGTTCTTTTCTTTAATTTCAAGAAGCTCTACATGAAATTTTACGTTTTCATTTTGAAGATCTTCAGCTTGGTAGTCTGCAGGGAAAGTTACTTCAAGAGTTTTCTTGTCGCCAGCTTTCATTCCGACCATTTGCTCTTCAAATCCAGGAATAAACTGTCCAGAACCGATCTCTAGGACAAATTCTTCACCTTTCATATTTTCTGGCTTCTCACCGCTTGCTCTTTCACCTTCAAAGTTAAGAACAGCAAATTGTCCATTTGCAAGGGCAGCTGTTTTGTCTTCAACTTCGGTCATTTCAGCTTTGCTTCCAAGGTAGTTCTTCTTCATTTTTTCAAGTTCAGCTTCATCGAACTCTACAGTATCTTTAGAGAAGCTAAGTCCCTTCATATCTTTAAGCTTAACTTCTGGGAAGATTTCAACAACAGCATCAAAGCTGATTGATTTACCGGCATCGTAATTCATATTTTCGAAGTTAGGGTATCCAACAACACGAAGATCTTCTTTTGTGATGGCCGCATACATTTCATTTTGAATGAAGCTATTAAGAGCATCAGACTCTACTTGAGGACGGTACATTTGCTCAACAACTGAAAGAGGAGCTTTTCCTTTTCTGAAACCTTTTAGGCTTACTGTTTTTTGCTTCTTAACAAGAGCATTTTTGATTTCAGTAGTTAGGTCTAGTTGTTCAAAGTTGAAACTTAGTTTCTTTGTGCATCCGTTTACATCTACAATTTGGTACGACATTTCACATTCCTCTTTGGTAATTTTCTGTAGTTCAATATTAAAAAATCAGTT
>JBFHGF010000415.1:0-3054 GCA_041583335.1 Bacteriovoracaceae bacterium | reverse complement strand
TGTTCTCTAAAAGAATTTTGCTCAACCTGCTTTTCAAAATTGAGGGTTAAATTACCAGGGCCATTTACACAGAACAACTTTGTGCCCTCCCAGGATCTAGAAGCATTCTTCACCCTTAAATTTCACAAGAGCAGCTCAAGTTTTAGGGTTATCACAGCCCGCCTTCAGTCAAAGAATAAAGAACCTAGAATCTTTCCTAGAACAAACTCTAGTGATTAGAGAAAAGAAAGGTATTGAGCTTACTCCAGAGGGGGAAAAACTTTTAAGCTATGTGAAGGTACACAAACAAATAGAAGATGAATTTCTTCATGGTGAGGACTCTGGTCAAATTCGTATTGGCAGCTTCTCTTCAGTTACGCGTTCACTCATAATGCCCGCACTTGCTCCCCTTCTTCATGAGAGACCAAAAGTCTCCCTCGAAGTCTTTACCCGAGAACTCAGTGAACTCTTTAAACTTCTACGTCAAGGCCAAGTTGATTACATTATCACAAATAAAGATCCAAAGCGTGAAGGGTTCACAGCAGAGTTCTTGGGAGTAGAAGAAAATGTCCTCGTGGCCCACTGTGAATTTCCGAAACATGATATCTTTCTTGATCACGACCCTCTTGATGTTACAACATCAAGCTATTTTGCTTTAAGTAATCAAAAACTACCTCAGCGTAAACGCTACTTAGATGATGTTTATGGTCTCTTGGATGGAGTAAAACTGGGAATGGGAAGGGCCATCCTCCCCAAGCATTTGATCAAGGATGAAGTATCCTTAGTCATTCAAAGGCCAAGAACAGTCCTCAAAGTAAATGTCTTTCTCGTCTATCGCAGCTCTGCCTACAGTGGTCAACTACAGAATCTGGTAAGAGAGACAATTAAACAATACTTTAAAGATGCCCTTAACACTTAATTAATGGGCCAATCGTTCAAAGACAAGAAGGCGGTTATTGGCCGGCATCTCATGATCTTGCAAAAGCTTGAAACCATTTTTTTTCATCGTTGATTCTACATCTTCAAAGTTGCGAATGGCCGATTGCGGATCTCGTTCCTTTAACCATTGGTCAAATTCACGATTACTCTCACTGGTATATTCAGAGTTATAATTAAAGGGTCCATAGAAGAAGACCAGGGCCGGCTCCCTCAACCGCTTACCTAGAAGTTTGAAGAAGGTCTTACCTTCCTTCCAACTCATAATATGAAGGGTATTTGAGCTAAAAACATAGTCGAAGGGTCGTTTACCGGGAAAGTCATCTTGACCAATCTTCAAAATTTCGGGACCGTGTATATTGCTTAGTTTTGCCTCTTTGAGCCAGGCCTTTATCCCTTCGAGGTTTCCTTTCACATCAGAGCAAACCCAGTGCAATTTAGGAAACCTTTGCGCCAAATAAACGGCATGTTGTCCAGTTCCTGAGCCTACTTCAAGTAAGCGCCCATCATAGGTAATATACTGTTTTAAAACTTCGTAAATGGCCTCTTGATTTCTCTCACAGGCGGGTGCGAAGGGCTTTTGCATAAGAATCCTTGTATATTTTTTTATTTATTATGTCGTCACATCATTATAGGACGAGAATGGGTGAAAGACCAAAGTCTTCTTTATTGCTTCTTTATTGCTTCTTTATAGCTTCTTTATCACTCTTTAGCGCTCCCTTATTACTTACTTTAGCTTGTCTTAAGCCCCTCTACAGGATAAGATTGAAGCATCTGAACTTTCTTATAGCTCATTTTGGTAGCACTTCCTGACTTATAATTAATCAAAGACTTTATCCATCCCTTTTTAAAGCGAGAATTATTATGAGTAAGAATAAGGTTATCCTATCTAAACGCGAGCGTGAGAATCAAAAACGATTGAAGAAAATCGAAAAACAAAGAAAGAAGCAATTAAAAGAAGAGCAAAAGGCCGAAGTTAACCAAACCGATAACGACGGTGCGAATGAGCCCAAAGAAGAAGTGGAAGTGGAAGTGGAATCGGAAAACCTTACAATCTAAGTTTCCCTCTCCTCGGCAACTTCAAGGCCAAGAAAAAGGGCACGAGCCATACCGCACGATAGAAAAGCCTATCATCGGGAACAGCAAAGAGCCCTGATTGGATATACACAAGCCCCACAAAGACTACGACAAAGAAGGAATCCCTCACTTCAAAGAGACGGCGATAAAATATCATCACGCCGAAGGCCAGTAACAAGAAAAGATAACTTAAATAGTGGATCAAGTTATAAAACGTTGTTCCTAAAAAGAGGGTTCTATATTCAAGAGAACCTCTAAATTGCTCAAGTCCCCTCTTGCCAATGATCTCTACGAACTGACTCTCAGATTGATTTTGATCCAAACCTAAATCATGAAGGTTCGCTTCAGGAGCTGTACGTTGCGCATCAACGACTTGCTCCCAGACCCTTTTTGAAAATACAGTAACCACTTCAAAGGGAAAATGAGCTAAGGCATCCCAATAGAGCATAGAAACTTCTTCGGCCGCCCCCGCGCCCAATTGGTTCCAATAATTCTTTGAAGGAAAGCTAAAGGTGCCATCCGTATAGGCACTATGGGCGCTATTATTCTCATGATCCCAAATCATCATATCGGTCATAAAGTAGATCCTCTTATCGAGATGAGCACACATCTTCGAATAGTGATGATCTTCTGAACACTTCTTGGTTAATACCTTTTCCAAGAGTCCTGTTTCTGAAAGACTCGACAGAGGCCACAAAGCAGAGATGGGAGAAAGAACCGCACGCTTATAGAAATAGAGATTAGGCGCGATTAAAACAGCGTAGCTCAAGGCAATATTGACGAAGATATACTTCAATTCTTTTCTAAACTTTCTATAAACAAGCGCGGTCAAAAGAGAAGTCACAAAGAAAAGGGAGAGGTTGCCGATATGAACGATAATTGAAATAAAGATAAGGGTATGAAGAATGATTCTCTCTTTATTCACATGATCTCTCGTTGCCAAGGCATAGAGGGCGAAAAATCCGCAAGCGAGATAGATATCAGGTAAAATATATGAGGCATATATAGGCAGATATGAAAAGACCACCAGAAAAAGAAGGAGCCCCTTCTTAATCAAAGAGC
>JBFHGF010000414.1:0-3058 GCA_041583335.1 Bacteriovoracaceae bacterium | reverse complement strand
TTTAAAAATATTTACCAAGAAGAGTTGGTCTTTTAGTGGGACTACGCGAGAAAGGCATAGGGCCAGCGGTTTATCACTACTTAGGGAATATTCTGATAAGAACTCCTTCCTTCTTCTCTCAATTTCGGACGCTGAAGAAAATCGTTGAGAGATACCATTGTCGATTAAATGGATTTTTTCTGGTGCTAGTTTTGCTTTGAGGATATAGAAATTTCTAATTTTTGCGCTGACCACAATCACTTGATGGGCGAGGTGAGAAACCAGTCGTTCAAAAATTTCGATTTTCTTCGAGTTCTCCACGTGGTCTAGAGTGTGGGCGGTATGGATAAGTTTAAAGGGGGCTCCATATTTTATAAAATATAAGAGCCTCGCCACACTCAGATACATGAGAGGATTGATATCGTGGGAGTGGACAATATCAAATTGTTCTTCATGGATGAGTTGGTTGAATTGGGAAATCAGTGAGGTGTCTGGCCCTTCCTCTTTCTTAATGGATGTGATTACTCGGATACCTTGTGCTTGGAAAAAGTCTACCCAACCCTGTTCATGGTCATAGACAATGACGCTCACTTCATGACTTAATGACTTTTGTCTTAAACTCAACTCGAGAATGACCTTTTCAAGGCCTCCAATTCCTAGAAATTGAGTGAAATGGGCAATCTTTAGTTTTTTCAATATTTTTCCTCAAGAACCTTGGACATATTCTCAACTAATTTCTATTGTTTCCGATAACTTTTTAAATACTTATCTAATTATAACTGTATATGGTGGTCAAAGTGAGCAACTTGAAAAGTTTACTCTCCTATTTTAGTTTTATACTCATTTTTCTGATCTCAGGCTGTGGGCATTTCAATGAAAATGAATACCCCAAACTTACCGATGCCATCCAGAAGAACTTGCTCACCAAGAAGAGTTCTAAGACCATGAACTTGAATACAAAAGTACCCAACCTTTCTTCTCGCTACCGCTTCATGGCCCCGGGACACCGCTTTAAAATTTCACACCCCAGCGATAGTAAGCTCTCTGGAGTTTTTCGCGTGAACCAAGGGGGAAGACTTCGCTTGCCCTATGGAGTTACGATTAACGTCAATGGAAAGACTTTTCAAGAGTTACGTCAAGAGATTCTGAAGGCCTATAGCTCTTTTTTTGAGGATGGGGCAGGGAAGGTTTCTGTGACGCTCTACTCCCGCCAATATTACGTAGAGCTGCGTGGACTCGTTAACAACCCTGGAACCTACCTGGTGGACTATGATGATTCCCTCGATGTTTTGATCAGTAAGGCAGGTGGCCTCAATGGAAATATCGTTCAAGACTACTTCACTACAAATATCAAACAATTAGATGAGAGTTATCAGTTACTACTGAATAACTATTATGATTCAAGTAAGAAGTCGGAAAGGATTTACTGGACGGGCTATGACACGATTTTCATTTCCAAGCTTGATGCCTTGGCGAGTAAGAATAGTGCTGTACCCTTTGTGACTGTACTGGGAGGTGTGGTCAAGCCTGGTAAGGTCCTTTATGAAAAGGATGCGACCCTCTATCACTTTATCAATAAGTCAGGGGGGACTATTCCTGGGCTTGATTATAGAGAGTGTTATGTTTTTAGAGTATCGGATAAAGGTCTTGAAAGGATTGCCTTTCGCTTCAATGAACCCAATACGATACCTGTCATTTACCCCAATGACATTATCTACTTCAATTCTCAAGTCCAAACCGATGGAGATAAACTCATGAATCGTTTGGTACAAATTGGAAGCTTGATTTCAACCATTGCCCTTATCATTTTGGCCTTGTAAGAAGTTACTCTGATGAGCATACTCACTAATCTGCCACCATTGGATTCAGGTCTTAGCTTTCAAGGAGTGGCCATGTCCGAGGCAAGCGTTCTTCAATGGGAAAATGAGTTTGATGAACTCAAAGTGTTCTACCTCAGCCTTTGTCAGACGTGGCATCAAAAGAGGCAAGAGGAATTCCTCTTGGGCCGCTATTTAATTCATCGTTCGCTCAAAGAATGGGGTTATGATTTTTGGAATCTTCCCATTGGCATTGGAGAAAAAAGAGGGCCCTTATTTGATGCGCGCTTTAGTGGCTCCCTAACTCACAATGGAAGTTTTGCCATCTTTGCGATGAAGCTAGGGGAGCATACGGTGGGAGTTGATATTGAAAGTAGAGGACGAGTGAAGCAAGAGCTTTCGCGCCATATCCTTACTGAAGAAGATGAAAGGCTTCTAAGAACTTTGGAGCGGGAAGGTTCTTATAATAGGAGTGACCTTTTGACTTTGGTCTTTAGTGCCAAGGAGTCCTGCTACAAAGGACTCTTTCCTTTTTTTGAAGAATATTTTGGAATGAAGGATGCCTATTTTCGAGAAATCAATCTGCAAAAGCGAACCTTTGAAATGGTGGTGACGAAGGACTTCTCAAGGCGTAAAGATATTAGGCCACTTTTGGTACATGGCCATTTCTTAGAAGATGAGTCCAATATATTCACATACTTAGATCCAATAGAAAGTTCCTCTCTGCTTTCGTTAGAAACTTAACATACATGAAAAAGATTCATAATGTGTAAATATTTTCAATTTGCGACGCAATGCGTATTATTATGGTGAAAAAAAAAGGAATAGGTTTTGGCAAATAAGTTTGGACTCACTCTAGAAGAGTCCTTTTTACGTTATTCACAAAGGGTGGCCGTATCAGATTTAGCATCTGGAGCGGATTCTCTGAGCTATCAAGATCTGCATAAGCTCTCCTTTCTAATTGCACAAAAACTAAATCAATCATCGAACTTCAATGATGGCACAGTAGTCATAACCCAGAGAAATCCACTGGCCATAGCTGCCCTTACAGGTTGTTTCCTTTCGCATACGCTCTATATTCCTATCGATGCCGAAGACCCTCTCGAGCGTATTGAGTTTATCCTCTCTGACAGTGAGGCCGTGAATATCATTTGCGATGATCTCACCGAAGAACTGATCAAAAAGGCAGCACCTGATTTGGTGGATAAAATTCATATACACAACTTAAACCATATTTATAAAACCTTCCTTGAAGTTGAACT
>JBFHGF010000413.1:0-3067 GCA_041583335.1 Bacteriovoracaceae bacterium | reverse complement strand
GTAGAGATAGCGGCCATCGCCATTGACGGCTTTAATGATAGCGAAGAAAGCAGGTAGCTTTTTGACCTTTATAAAGTCTACCGGGTCTCTGAGAACCAGGGTGTTAATATTGAAAACCAACTTGAGAAGGTCTCCAGTGATCTCTCTTGATTCTGGAAAGAATTTATCCATGAATTTTTTTAGATCTTCTCTGCCGATAAGCTCGGAGTCTGCTCTACGAACAAAATCTACAAATTGATTCAAGTTGCTCTCTAGGCAGTCGATATCGCTTTCAATATCTTTTTCAAGAATCTCTTTCAGGGCATTGGTATCAAGTTCGCAACTCCCTTCCAAATTTCCCAGATCATAAACTTCGGCATCTGCGGGTTTTTCATCATTTAATCCACAGGAGGAGAAAGAGAGAAGGGAAGTGAGTGTAAGTATAGTGAGTAAGTGGCCTAGGAATCGATTGGGCCTTAGCAATGACAGAGTTTCCCCTGTTGAATTGATGTGTTTGGCATAATGCCCTTTATTGTGACTGACCGCTTCCATTCGGTTGCAAACCTTTTGTAAATTGCTTGTGTATAAGCTTATTCTACCGGTAAAAATACGGAAATGCTAGGCCATGAAATATGGAAAAATCGTTCCTTTTATTTTGTTTAATGGCCTTATTTTAACGCAAATCAAACATACGGTCGTATGTTTTTCAGAGTTTTATTTTATCTTCCTTTCCTCTTTATTTTACTTTAAGAATTCACTTTATCTCGTTATGATTTTTCTATGACGAAAATCATTTCTAAAAAGTTACTACTCGCATTAGGGTTACTTCCTCTTGGTGTGTCTCTATTTGCTAAAGGGCAAGTCTCTTATTCTTATCTTGGTCGCGTCAATACTCCTTTGCAGGAAAATATTGGCAGTCAATTTATAGAACTCGATTTTAGTGATGATAAAGACAGTAGAGGAGCAAAGGGGAGTTCTGACTTCGATCTGGTTTACTCGGCTCAATTTCGTCACTACCCCAGTGCCCAATCACAAGTCTACGCTATGCCCGAAGCCTATGTGCGCAAGGAAGTCGGTCGTCATGAATGGGCCGTGGGAAGAAAGATAATCCCTTGGCAGCGCAATGATCATTTTTGGGCCCTTGGTGAAGTAAATCCCATTCGCGGATTTAATCTTATTGAGACCAATCGCGAAGGAATAATGGGCCTTCACTATCGCTACCACACTAAGCATTGGGAGTTGATGGTTCAAGGCTCTGCTGTAAATATTCCTCAAGTGAACCCCACCTTCACCGAAAAAGATGGCAAGATCACTGGAAATAATGAATGGTCTTATCCTCCTCCAACATTTGTTCGCTATCGTGGAAATGATGTTCCTATCCACTACACTTTGGTGTACCCGGATATGAAGGATATTTTACTTAAAAGTTCCGGCTCATTTTCTTTGGCCTATAAGTTTGACCAAGGGAAACTTGGAATTTATGGCGGTTTTAAACCAGAGACGGGAATTCGAGTCAATGCTACGGGATATTATGAGCAATTTGAACAGGAGCGCGCCCTCGTTTTGGCCAAGCCCTTTATAAATAATCACTACTTCTGGGGAAGTAGTTTTGATTATCAATTTAACGGAAAAAATGATCGCCATGCTTGGATAAGTTCTGTTGGGATTGAGGGTGTTATTCCTGAGCGGGGAAGAGACGACTCTTTTGAATTTGCTGCTTTAAAAATTCAACCTACCTATGAACGGATGACCTACACTACTTTTTCACTGAGCTATGAATCTCAGTTCGCAAAATTGAGCTTCAATGGTCTCTACTTAATAGATGGGGATACCATTAACACCAATGTATTTGCCAAGAAACCCAAGTGGCGAAGGGCCATTGGCCTCAATGGACAGTGGTCTCCCTTGGCCAAGGTTAACCTCAATGCTATTTATCGCTATGATATCAAAACTGAAGATATGACCTTAAAAACTGAGGCCCAGTACATGTGGAATAAGCATATTGCGTTGGCCGCAGGGCTACAGCTTGTTAGTGCTCCTAGAGACTATTCCTTCTGGGCCCCCTACCGCTCAAATGACACGATCTACAGCCGTTTAAGTTTTATTTTGTAATGGCCTGCTTTGAATACTTTATTCAAAAAGTATGACTTTGTTGATGGCAAAACTCTGATATTTATTAATTTACTTTATCCTTGGTTTCAACCCGATTTGCTATACAATATTAAAAATTAAATCGAATATGTGTAAATTATTGGAGCAATAATCATGAATGAATTTAATAAAAGGTATCTCGATTTTTGTAAACCTTTCATCGACGCTATTAAAGACGTCTATTCTACAATGATGTCTACCGAACTCAAGCCTGGTGGCCCCAAAATTAAACAGGGAAGTGTCAGCCATGGTGAGTTTTCTTCGATTATGGGTATCAATGGTATTTATGAAGGTGGAGGAGAGAAGAAAGGTTTTCGTGGTAGCCTAACTTTGAGTTGGCCAGAATCTGTTTATTTAAAAAGTGCTGGTGCCATGCTTATGGAAGAGTATGCCGAATATACCGATGAAATTGCTGATGTAGGCATGGAAATTTGTAATATTACCATGGGTAATGCAAAGAAAATTCTCTCCCAAGAAGGTTACCTTATCGAGATGTCGATTCCAACATCGGTTAAAGGTAAAGACCATGAAATTAAAGCACAAGATGGTGTCGTTACGATTGCTACTCCTCTTGAATCTGAATTAGGCACCTTTTGGATTGAGCTTTCCTACGAAGATTACGAATTGTAATAAAGGCCCGCGTTGAAAGTTCTTTACGCTGATGACGATATCCAAGTTCGTGATTACGTTTCTATGTTATTAGAAGCGGGTTTAGACTGCGAGATACTGGAAGCGAGTTCTGGCAACGAGGCCTTATCGATTTTAGAGTTTGATAGCGAAATTGATTTTCTCATTACCGAAGTTCGGATGAAAGGTGGAAATGGTAATGTGGTGGTTGATTATCTCGATCACCATAAACTTGATATCCCCATTGTGTGGCTATCTGATCCCGAAAATAAAGACGTAATGTTGGTTCAAGAAGTCTTGGCCCGTTCTC
>JBFHGF010000412.1:0-3069 GCA_041583335.1 Bacteriovoracaceae bacterium | reverse complement strand
CGCTGGGCCATCCCTCCTGAGAGCTCAAAGGGATAGCTTCTTAGGCGATCTTCAGGAGCCGGTATCCCTACCAAGCCCAAGAGTTCGATCGCTTCATTCTTACGTTCTGATGCTGTTAGTTCTTTGCGGTGAACTTTAAAAATTTCATCAAATTGAAATTGAAGAGAAAGAGTCGGATTAAGTGAACTCATAGGATTTTGAAAAATCATACCGATTTCTTTGCCTCTGAGTTTAGACCATTGACGCTCATTAAATTTTGAAAAGTTTTGATTTTGCCACTGGAAAGAATCCCATTGGGCCTGTGCGTTTTCAGGCAGTAACCCCATTATGGCCAAATTGGTCAGTGATTTTCCACACCCACTTTCTCCCACTATTCCTAAAACCTCTCCTTCATGGAGGCGAAGATCCAAGTGTCGAATCGCATGAATTGGTCTTTGGGATTTTCTATTATCAAAGTAGATATTGAGGTCTTTTATTTCAAGTAAGGTCTTCATGACTGAGACCTCGACTTAAGTTTGGGGTCGAGAATATCTCGTAGCCCATCGCCAAAGAGGTTAAAGGCGAGAACAAGAATCAAAATACAAAGTCCGGGCAGAGTGACTAAAAAAGGTGAACTCATGATAAAAACTCGAGCATCGGCCAACATGATTCCCCATTCGGCAGTAGGGGCTTGGGCTCCGAGTCCAAGAAAGCCAAGCGCCGCAACGTTGAGGATTCCATCACTAATTCCAAGAGTTGTTTGCACGAGTAGTGGTCCGAAGCAATTGGGAAAGATTTCTAGAAAAATAAGTCGAAAGTCTGAAGCGCCAAAAGTTTTCGAAGCCTGAATATAGGTCTTTGTTTTTTCCATCATCGCCTTGGCGCGAACAATTTTAATAAAACTGGGACAGGCCACAATCGATACCGCAACGATAGCATTAAAGAGACCTGGGCCAAGCACGGAAACCACGGCCATGGCCAAGAGGATAGAAGGAAAGGCCATGAGGATGTCGACAAGCCTCATGATGAACCAGTCGACCTTTCCTCCGTAATAACCGGCGAGTAATCCGAGAAGAGTTCCGAATGCCCCGGAAAATAGTACAATTAAAAAGCCTGTTCCTAAAGAAATTCGTGCCCCGTAGAGGAGGCGAGAGAGGTAGTCGCGTCCCAGATCGTCTGTTCCCAGAAGGAAGGGAGAAGAGAAAGGAGCTAGCCGTAGGTTACCTTCATGAAGGATATTGGGATCAAAGGGGCTGAGCATGGGGGCAAAGAGAGCGATAAAAATGAAGATAAAGACAAAGATCATTCCGATCATCGCCCCTTTATTTTCCTTTAAGCTAGAAAAGGATTCTTTGAAAAAAGGATTCACTGCCGTTCTCCTTTTTTAGGCTTCTTCATTTGTTTGGCCATGCGTGGATCGACTATAGTGTAGAGGAAGTCCACTGCAATATTAATAAGGACAATGAAAGTGGCAATAAAGAGTACGCCGGCCTGGATGACGGGATAGTCCCGGGCAGTAATGCTCGCAACAAGCCATTTACCAATGCCGGGCCAAGAAAAAATACTCTCGGTTAAAATGGCTCCCGTAATGATGGAGCCAAACATAAGCCCCAAGACCGTAATGATGGGGATGAGGGCATTCTTTAAGGCATGGATGAAAACAATATTCTTAAAAGGAAGTCCTCGTGCCTTTGCGCTACGGATATAGTCTTCATCTAAGACTTCGATCATGCTCGAGCGGGTCATTCGAGCAATGACGGCCAATGGAATGGTTCCCATAGCAATAGAAGGAAGAATTAAATGACCCAGGGTACTGAGGAAAGGACGTAGGCCGTAGGTTTTGAGCACTGAGGGCATTAGGGTGTCGACTAAGTAGAAGCCTGTGGTGGGATCGATATCAAAAATAATATTGAGGCGACCGCTGACAGGAGTCAGTCCTAGGTTAAGACTAAAGGTTATGATTAAAATAAGTCCCCACCAAAAAATCGGCATTGAGTAGCCAATCAAACTGGTGCTCATTAAAAAGTAATCAACAAAACTATTTCTCTTCAGTGCTGCAAAAACTCCAAAAGGGATTCCAAAGATAAGGGCAAAGAGTAGGGCACTAATGCCAAGTTCTAGAGTTGCTGGAAAACGAGCAAAGAATTCTTCAACCACTGAAGTTTTGGAAATCAATGAGTGACCAAGGTCCCCTTGTATGGCCTTGCCCACAAACTTGAAGTATTGGATAATAATAGGCTGGTCGAGGCCAAGCTTTTGCTTCATTTCTAAATAGACTTCAGGATTGGCACCACGTTCTCCGAGCATCAGCATAACCGGGTCTCCGGGGATCATGCGCACAAGAAAGAAAGACAGCAGAGATACCCCAATCAAAGTGGGCAAAAGATCTTTTGAGCGTTTGAGAAGGAAGGTTTTCATAATTGATTGTCTTCCTTCTTATCAACATTCTTAAAAATATCTCCGCCGAGAGGATCCATTTTATAACCTGTAACTTCGGGGAGCATGGCCCTAAAAATTTTGGAGTGGGCGATGGGGACCCATGGAAGTTCACGATGGAAAATTTCTTGGGCCTTGCGATAGAGTTGAGTGCGCTGATCTTGATCGGCTATGGTCTTGGCCTTAGTAATGAGCTTATCAAATTCGGGATGGCACCACTTGGCCGCATTTGAGCCGGCCTCTACTGCGCTACAGCCCAATAGGGTGTGGAGGAAGTTATCGGGATCACCATTGTCTCCGGTCCAACCCAGTTGAATCATCTGGTGTTCACCATCACGTGATTTCTTCAAATAGGTGGGCCAGTCATAAGAGATGAGTTCAACATGAATTCCAATTTTGGCCAAATCAGCTTGCATCATCTCACCCATTTTCTTGCCGTTGGGATTGTAAGGCCTCGTTACGGGGAGAGTCCATAGTTGTGCTTTGAAACCTTCGGGGTAGCCAGCTTCTTTGAGAAGGCGTTGGGCGGTAATGATATTGTGGTCATAGGCGATGATATCATCGTTATAAGACCAGATACTCGGAGGCATCGGGTTTTTGGCGATCATCGCATTCCCTAGATAAATAGCTTCAATATAGGATTTTCGGTTGAGG
>JBFHGF010000411.1:0-3088 GCA_041583335.1 Bacteriovoracaceae bacterium | reverse complement strand
AAAATGGGGCCGGCGGACAACCGGAGTTCCTCTCTACTCACCCCTCTCCAGATTCTCGTATTGAAACACTCTCTCAGCTCGTGCCCAAATATATGCCTACCTATCAAGCGCTTGGTAATAGGCCTCGTTGTCGTTAAAGAAATCTGATCGTTTAACTCTGGAAAATGTAAATTTATTTTTTTTATCTCGTGGTGCCAAACGGCTTCATCGCCTATAATTTTTTTCATGAGACAATCTTTAAACTTTAACCACCTCGAATGCTTTTTTAGCGTGGCCCATACTCTGAGCTTCAGTGATACCGCAAAAGAGCTGGGAATTGCTCAGCCAGCAGTAAGTAAGCAAGTCAAAAATTTAGAAGAGTATTTTGAAAACCAACTCTTTATCAGAAGTCGCCAAAAAGTGTCATTAACTACATTTGGAAAAGAGGTCTATCACAATCTCCATCCTCTCTACTATGAACTGGTTAATCGAGTAGAGAGCATCTTAGATGAATCCCATAGGTTACGAGGACATTTAAAAGTCGCCTCTCTTAATGAGGTGGGAGAGAAGCTCTTTGTTCCTATGATAAGTGAATTCAAAAAAGCGAATCCCGACATTAATTTGGAGATGGAGTTTCTCAAGGGTCATGAAATTGTTGAAAAGGTAAAGAAAGGAGAGGTTCAGGTCGGAATTATTGCTCAGGAAGTCTTACGTGAAAATATTCGGTGTTATAAAATCCTTGATGAAGAAATTGTTTTAGTTAAAGGCAAGAATAATCGTGATGATAAAAAGGTTAACCTAAGAGAGCTCTCTTATATTGCCTATCGTAAAGAAGATCCTCTTTTACATAAGTTTCTGCAAAAGAATGCACCTCGTACAAAATCACAAAATCTAAAGATTGAACTCATTGTGAATTCTCACCGCTCAATGGTTAGCCTTTTGCAAAATCATACCTACTATGCGGTGATGCCAAAGCTTAGTATCTTAAAAGAAATAAAAAGCGGTGAGCTCTCTATCATCAAGGGGTTCTCCCTTAAATCTCATCTTTATCTGATTTATCAAGATGTTGAATATATCGATCGCAAGGTTTCTCTCTTTGTAGACTTCCTCAAAGAGAAATTAAAAAAACTCAAGGTGTAGTGGATAATGAGAAGTAAGAATACCTTAGCCTATATCGGCTGCATTATGGTTGCTGTGATATTTTCATTCCATTATTTGGCAGCAAAGAAGGTCATGGCAGCAGGGGTAACCCCCTATGCTCTCTCATCGTTTCGCGGGATAGGTGGGGGAGTATTAATCCTTCTGATGTTTAAGAGTAAATTCTCTTTGCCCGCAGTTAAAGCGAATATCATACCTGTAGCGATTATGGGATTTTTGGGTTTCTTTTTAAATCAGATCTTCTTCATGAACGGGTTAAAAATGTCGTCAGCATTAAATGGAGCACTTCTCTCCAACACGATTCCTGTTGTTTCCTTTATCTTTGCTTTTTTTGCAGGTATTGAAAAAGGTGGAGTTAAAAAGGCCATTGGAGTTCTTCTCTCATTTTCTTGTGTAACCTTTCTCGTTTTACATGAAACAGGAAATGGATCAGGACAAAGCTTTTTCAATATGGGGAATGTTCTTATCTTTTTGAATGTGATCTGTTTTTGTGCAGCTTTTGTTCTTGGAAAGAAAGTCATGAATGGAGAATTGGCCTTTGAGATGATTACAGGCCTTATGCTCTTGATTGGGGGAGGCTTAATGCTCTTTGTGGCACAAGGAAGTATGATTGAGGTCTTTCACTATATGGGGCGTGGTGCACAGGAGACAGGACTGATCTTGTTTGAAACAATATTTTCCACGTCAGCCGTTTACTATTTAAACTTGTGGACCTTGAAAAAATTGAACGTTTCAAAAGTTACCTTCTTTGCTTATCTTCAACCTCTGTTGACCGCAATTGGAGAGATCTTTTTTTTACAGAAATTTCCAGAATGGATTGCCGTTTTTCCCTTTATGGGAATTCTCTTTGGCGGAGTTCTTATCTTAAGAGAAAAGAATGAGTGACCACTTTTTGATTTTTAATGATGTTTTCTTCTCATTTGAAATAAACATTTATTGGATCTGTAATGAGCTGTTGCGTATTTTTAAAGAGCTTGACCTCAAAAAGGTTTACTCAGAAAATTAAATGATAAACCTTTTATACGGTACTTATGTTTTATAAAAACTCCGCACGAAAATTTTTTACTGGAATTATTCTTATTACCTTAGGATTATCTACTGTATCTATTAAAAAGTTAATGGAAGTAAGAGAGCCCTTTGATGGTCACCTCGCCTTAATGGAAGAGGAAGATGCTATTGATAACTTGATTGTTACTTTAGGTTACGGCGGCATGATTCATAACTTCAATAAATATATTTTAAGAAAGGATGAGTCGTATTTTATTGAAGCCATTTCTGATTACCACACGATTAAAGAGTCTTTAAATGTTTTAAGAGAACATCATCGAGTAATTGAAAAAACGAGCCTTGAAAGAATCGATAAAGTTGTCGATTTGTATTATAAGAATCTATTTCTTGCCAAAGAGCTTTTTTTCCAAGGAAAACAGACTAATGAGGTAGATAAGGCGACTCGTGTAGAGGATGTCATCGCCGTGCCTGCCTTACATAATATAGCTAAACAGTTGCATGAACTTCAGACGATCAATATGAATAAATCGCTTCGAGGTAAGAGGAGAAGTGGGTTTGAACTTGGGCTTTGGTTGTTGGGGTTAGTTATTTTCTTAGTTTTGGCCATCTACTATGAATTTCGTATTTTACTAAAACTTCATTCTCGTGCTGGTGAATTCATGCAAAACCTCTTCAATGAAGTAAAGAGTCCAATCATCGCTTTTAATGCGGATCTCTCAATCAATTTTGCTAATAATGCTGCTCGAAGTTTTTGGGATAATACCTTCAAGGAAGGGGAGTCTCTTGAAACGAGATGGTTCGAGAGATTGTTAAGTGATCGAGTTAGGAGAGACTTTGTTAAGGAAGGAGAGTTTCTAAATAAACCTCAAACTTTTATTAAACGTTTTGAAAGTGTAGAGGGGCGCTTTTCAGAACAAATTTATGAAATGAGTATCAATGTTTT
>JBFHGF010000410.1:0-3103 GCA_041583335.1 Bacteriovoracaceae bacterium | reverse complement strand
GGGTATGGACAACCTTTAGTGAAGATCAGGTGGATACGAATTTAAATAACACAGATATGGTCCACTATTTATTGGATACTTTTTTTCTCTACATTGAAAAGGGAGCGACTTTCTTTCGTGTGGATGCCGTTCCTTTCATGTGGAAAGAGCTGGGAACCAATTGTTCTCACCATAGAAAAACCCATCTCTTTGTAAAACTTCTTCGGGCCATCGTAGATGAGTTTAATGCTGGGCTTTTGATCATTACTGAAAGCAATGTTCCCTATCACGAAAATATTACCTACTGGGGCAATGGCAGTGATGAAGCTCATGTCATTTATAATTTCACCTTATCTCCACTTCTGATTCATGCCATGACCTTTGGATCATCAAAATACTTTTCTCATTGGGCGAATGGTGTCTTTAATACCGCTCCCAAGACAACATTTCTTAACTTTACCGCTACCCACGATGGTATAGGATTAAGAGGAGTCGAAGGAATCGTTCCAGAGGAAGATGTTCAAGTTCTCTGTGATTTAGCTGAAGAAAAAGGTGGATTTGTTGGTAAGAAATCCGGAAGAGATGGAACCGAAAGGCCTTATGAATTAAATATTACGTGGGCAAGCTTTATGAAAGATGAAAGTCTTTCTGAAGAAGACTACATAAAGAAAGTCGTTCACTCCCAATCATTAGTGATGTTCTTTCCCGGTATTGGAGCTCATTATGCACATAACTTCTTAGGCAGTCAGAACTGGGAAGAAGGATATAAAGAAAGTGGAATTCCAAGAAGGTTGAACCGTAGAAAACTGAAATATCCAATCGAATATAGTGATTTTTCACGAGCAATTAAGAACCGTATGGTTAAGCTGATAAAGCTAAAAGATAGCAACCCTGTTTTTGCACCTAAGGCCAATTTTGAAGTTGTAGACCTCGGTGACAAGGTTATCTCTTTTCACCGATGGACAACAGATAAGAAAACATTAGTGGTCTTTAATATTACGAAAGACATTCAAACCTTAGATTATAAAGGGAGCTCCCTTACGGTTGCTCCCTATGATTTGGTCTTTGTTGAGATCGATTAGTAAGAAAATTATTCTAGACCTAGAAGAGTTGTTTCTCCGATATTGATGTAATTAGGAACACAATCTCCCCAGCTACAATATTCTCCACGATAGTAGAGATCTGAAATAGTGTTAGAGCTAAGTCCATTTGTGCTTACTTTTGTGACTCCAACGTAGACCACGGTATTCTTTGTGTAGACTACTAGCTGGGCCTTCTTTTTAGCATTGGCACGAGTTGAGCCTGCAAGAACGGCAAATACATATTCTCCGGTAGGTGTTGAGCCACGGTAAGAGCATTGAGCAGCAGCAGAATTAAACAGTTCAACCTCTACAGAGATACTTTTAACATTTTGAAGCTCATTAACGGTGGCCTCGATTCCACGGTCATTCCAATTGTCTTGTGGTTGAGAGTTGTAAAGTTTGTCGATCGAATAGCTGGCCTTGATCGTTTGTGGACAGTTTTTAGTGACTACGGCATGTGCATGGATAGCAAAGAGTGATGCTAAAATGATTAACATTTTCATGTTTCCCCCCCAGGATTTGAATAAATGATGGTCATTTCTTATCAAAATGAGCGCACGTCGGCATGGGGATGATGGAAAATATTCAACAAAAATACCCATTAATGAGCGAATCTATGTAAAAAATAACAACAAGTTAGACATTAATTGGGTAAAGCGAACGTTCGGATTGCTTGTTTTGATAAATAGGAATAAGGTTTGCTTATAGCGTTATTACGGAGGTAGCTTATGAAGCTTTTAACTGTATCATTTATTTCATTTTTATCTCTTTCTACTATGGCAGCTTCAACACAGACCGATGACAACCTAATGCCTGAAGTAACCCATTCATCAGAGTCACTTAAAACATATTCGGCTCCCCAGGCATCTGTAGGATATCATCGTGAAGTGAAGGCCTTAAAGGAACTTCAGAAAGATGAAAAAGCTTTACATGCGTCGAAAATTAACCGAGATCAAACTTTACATCATAACTAAAACTGGTGATCCTTTTATTGATATAAAAGGATCACTATGAAATTTGTAAAGAAAGACAACAAATACCTTATTCGCCTCTTTAAAGACGAAGATCTTATCTCTAAGCTTGAAGAGTTTGCCACAGAAGAAAACCTAAAGGCCGGTATGCTAAAAGGAATTGGCGCCCTTAAAGATGTAGAGTTAGGATTTTATCACCTAAATGAGAAGCACTACGATAGAAAATCATTTAATGACGAGTATGAGCTTCTTAGCCTTGATGGGAATTTATCATATCTCAATTCAAAGCCTCTTTTTCATATCCATACTGTCTTGGGAGCTTCTGACTTTTCATGTGTTGGAGGACATCTCTTCTCAGCAAAAGTTGCTGTTACGACAGAACTCTATTTCTTTCCTCTCGATGTAAGGGTAGAGAGGGAGATGGATGAAGAGATTGGTCTGAACCTTTTAAATATCTGTGGCATTAAAGATTAAAGATCACAATATAGACGGCGATAATACTGAACCCTAGAAGGTTAAGCCTCCAGCCCGACTTAATCATTGCGGTCTTACTGACTTTGTCCGTTCCATAGACAATAACATTTGGTGGTGTTGCCACAGGTAACATAAAGGCCGAGTTACAGGCAACGGCCAAGGCAAATGCCGTAACGGTGACGTTGAGATCGGCCTTTTGAGCAAAGGCAATCATAATGGGAATAATAATATTGGCCGATGCTGTATTTGAGGCAATCTCGGTAAAGAAAATTGTTCCCAAAATAAAAATCAATAGAATGATTGTTGGACTCATGAGTGTCGACATGTGAGTAAGATAATTTGCAAAAATTTCGGCAAGTCCTGTTTTAAAGAGAATAGATCAGGATTTTATCTAAAACAGAAATTGAGGCGTTGAGAAATTTAAAACCTGTGATTGAAAATAACGAAGAAAAGGAAAAGACTTATTATTACCTTGTAAAACAAGATAACCTGATTGTCCGGAGCGAGCCCTCTTCAAACGCGCAAACCCTCGGAACATTGAATGCTGACGATACGCTGCGATTTAATGAACAGGTTCCTTCAAAAGGTGGAAAGTGG
>JBFHGF010000409.1:0-3103 GCA_041583335.1 Bacteriovoracaceae bacterium | reverse complement strand
ATTCAGGCCAAGTCGACAAAGAATAGCTTTCAGATCAATCTATTTTTTCTCTCCACAGTGAGGCATCATCCGTGAAGCATAGGGATTCATAACTTCTTCAGACTCCGAAATATTTTGAATCCAATACTTCTTAACCATTGGACAATAGTAGCGTGCATATTTTTTATGTGGGGCTTGTTTTTCAAGAACCACTAAGAGCCCTTGGGATATAGTATCGAAGTCTTTCTTTCCCTCCTCCAGTGAAGCAACTTGAGTTAAGGCCTGTAATTTCTTTTTAGTGTAGGTCAGAGTCTTAACCATTTTTTCATCCTTAATGGACTGAACTTCTTTTAGAACAGCATTGGCCGAGCGATGAACTTGAGAAAGATCGTTGTCAAAGAACGCTTGGTGGAGCTTTTCGTAACTAACGAGTGCTTTACCAAAGGCCTTATCCGCAGCTTTGTCGGCACCAAAAGTAAAATGGGAAACTAAAGTTAAAACTAAAATTAATCTTTTCATATAAGTTCTCCTTTCTGACTTATTTTCTTTTCATAAATAAAACTAAAAATTACGGGTACAACAAAGAGGGTGATTAACTCGATGGCCATACCACCCAAAGTTGGGATCGCCATGGGTTTCATGACTTCGCTCCCCTGTCCGGTGGACCACATTACGGGTAACAATGCAATAACCGTAGTCGTTGTCGTCATCACGAGAGGACGTATACGGCGACTACCGGCTTCCGAGATCACGTCTTTCAGTTCACTCCAACTCTCCGGCGTATGCTTGGTTAAGGCTTCTTTAAGGAAGGTCATCATTACCACACCATCATCCACAGCAATACCAAAGAGAGCGATAAAGCCCACCCATACCGCAACAGAAGTAGAGAACCCACCTAGCCATAGCAGGAGCAATCCTCCAGAAGCCGCAATAGGAATAGCCGTAAAAACAATGGAACTTAACGTGAAGGAGCGAAAACTAAAGTAGATGATTAAGAGGTTAATCAACAAAGACAGAGGAACCAGCAGCATCAACCTCTTATTGGCCCGCGCCTGATTCTCAAATTGTCCCGCCCACTGTAGAGAGTACCCTTCTGGTAAATCTATTTCTTTTTGGATTAATTCTTTGGCCTCTTCCACAAAGCCTATAACATCTCGTTCTCGTACATTGAGCTGAACAGTGGAGCGCAGAAGTCCATTTTCCGACTGGATCATAGACGGTCCCTGAGTAACTTTGATTTGCGCCAATTGTCCGATCGGAATATGCTGGCCATTAGGTGTCGCCACGAGAATATTCTGGAGATTATCCAATCGATCTCGTAACTCCTTTTTGTAGCGAACACGAATGGGATAGCGCTCACGACCTTCATACATCTGATCAATAGTCATTCCCCCCACGGCCGACTGGATAATGGCATTCACATCTCCCGTGTTCACCCCATAGCGACTTGCCGCCACCCTATCCACTTCAAATTCCACATAGGGTTTACCGTTAATTTGTTCGGCGTAAATTCCATAGGCCCCTTCAATCTTTTCAAGGGCATGTGCAATTTGAGCGCCTAAGGATTCGAGCTTTTCAAGCTTTGGGCCAAAGACCTTAACTGCCACCTGAGTTTTAATTCCGGTGGAGATCATGCCAATTCGCGTTTGAATGGGAAAGTCCCATGAATTGACCACTCCAGGAATTTGCAACTGCTGATCGAGTTCCTCCATGATATCGTAGATACTGACCCCAAAGGGCCACTGTTCTTTAGGTTTTAATTTGATAATCGTTTCAAACATGGCCACTGGAGCAGGATCTAAACTAGTATCGGCACGCCCTAGCTTTCCAATAGAGTCCTCTACTAAGGGGTGCTTTTTAATAACCTCATCGGTGTACGCCAAGATTTCACGTGCCTTGGTAATACTCACATCGGGAGTGGTAACCGGCATATAAAGGATATCCCCCTCATTAAGAGAAGGCATGAACTCTCTTCCCAATTGGTTAAAAGCAATGACACCAAGAAAACACAGAATGATGGGTGCCAGGAGAAAAATCTTTCGATGCTCTAAAACCCAATTGAGTAGCGGTTGATAGAAATCAACAATCTTTCTACTCACAAAGTTCTTCTCAATAGGCTTTAAGTCACCTTTAAGCATATATATAGAGAGGACAGGAGTGAGAATAATGGCGACAAAGATAGCTCCTAACATGGCCAAAGTTTTTGCCCAGGCCAGAGGTCCAAATAGTTTCCCCTCGGCACCTTCTAGCGCGAAGACAGGAATAAAAGTAACCACTGTCGTTAGAACGGCCGTTAACATGGCAGGGCCAATCTCTTTGGCCGAACGCCCTACCAATTCAATTCGCTTCTTTAGGTTTGTTGCCGCATCGGGATTATCTGCCAAATGAGAATAGATATTCTCCGTCATAATAATACCCATATCCACCATTGAACCAATGGCAATCACCAGACCGGATAAACTCATGACATTGGAGTCGATATTTAAAAAGTGCATCAAAATAAAACTAATCCCCACTCCAAAGGGAAGAGTTAAACTGACAAGAATGGATGATTTAAAATGAAGCAAGAAAGCAAGAATAACGATCGCAGTGATGATGATTTCCTGGATGAGGGCCGAGTAGACAGTCCCCATGGTTTTCTCAACCAGCTCAGAGCGGTCATAGAAAGGACTAAGAATGACTCCCTTAGGGAGACCTTGCTCTATAATCTTCAGTTTGGCCTTAATGTGATCAATAACATCCTTTGGATTCTCTCCAAAACGCATCGTCACAATTCCTCCTACACTTTCTTGTCCATTCTTATCAAGGGCACCTCTACGAAAGGCCGGTCCAATTTGCACAGAGGCCAAATCTTTCACACGAACGGGAACCCCCTCTTTGACCGCGACAACCACTTCTTCAATATCTTCAATGGATTTGAAAAACCCTATTCCCCGCACAATCATCTCACGTGCACCTTCTTCGATCACCTCAGCTCCAACGTCTACATTGGAGTTCTTAATGGCCTTAATGATTTGCGGAAAATGAATATCGTAGGCAAAGATTTTGGTGGGGTCCACATCCACTTGGTATTCTTTTACAAAGCCACCAATACTGGCCACTTCAGAAACACCTTGAGTCGACT
>JBFHGF010000408.1:0-3111 GCA_041583335.1 Bacteriovoracaceae bacterium | reverse complement strand
ATTTAGAAAGAAATATAAATCAACTTAAAAAACGTTTGGCCAAAACAGCAGAGAGTAATGACTACACCTGTTCAGAGCTTGTGCTTCAAATCACCAAACTCTACTTACTCATGGGGGCATATCAAAAGGCCAATCAATTCCTTATTGATAATTTTAATATCATTTATAAGAACGATAACAAACGAAAGATCGCCATGATCAATACCCTACTCGCACAGCTTCTTATTCCCAAGAAACAATTCATAGAGGCATTGAGTTTGTTGAAAGTGGCCAAGAGTAACCTCGATCCTAAAATAGATATCAATTTGCTCGCACCAATTATTGGTACCGAAATTAAAGTTTTTAGTCACCTTGGTCAAAGTCCCGCTGATCTTATTGAGGAACTCAACCAATTGATAAAGAAGTCTGATCGAGGGGTCATTAATCAAATCAACGAAAGGCAGCTCAATCAAAACCCTCTGCAAAATAAAGAAGATCCTATTGGAGTGCTCTTTGATCAGGCCTACCTAAAAGAAACCGATGCCCTAGATTCCATTATTGAATATAAGTTCTATCACCTCCTAAGTGCTTATTTTGGTCCATTTGAAAAGAAGAAAGTGATCTGCATGCATCCCAAGACAACCGGTATATTCTTTATCACAGAAGAAGAAAATCAATATATAGAGGGAAAAATCTCAAAAAATCAGCTCAGCTTTCTAAGCTTTATTTCTCACTCTCCACAAAGCAAAGAACAGCTGATTCAAAAGATATGGGGTTACAAAGACTATGATCCTTTTCGCCATGACCACTTAGTCTACACAACAGTACGAAGGCTAAGAAAACTCTTTGGCACCAGAGGCAATTGGATTATTTCTAGTGAAGATCAGTACCTACTTGATCCCGAAGTACAACTGCTTCTCACTTCAAAAGTACCTTCTCCTCAAAAACAAATGGAAAAAGAAAGCGAGCCACTTCCACTAGATTTGAACTTTCGCCAGATTCAAATCATAGAGGGAGCTTTTAATGGACCATTTTCCGCCGGTGAAGTTTCGCAATACTTCAGTGTTACTAGAATGACTGCCTATAGAGATCTTGATGAACTCGTCGCTAAAGGATTTCTTCTCAAGAGAGGAAAAAGTCGAGGAACACGCTACAGCGTCCCCTAACCTACTTAATGGGATCGATAGCATCACTACAATTAGGACTATTGGGATCAAAGCTTGGTTGCTCATAGCTCTCTTCTACGCATTTACCTATAACTTCTCCATCATTCCTTTTACAAAAAGATCCTAACGAAAGGGCATAACATCGAATAGCACAAGTGAAGTTTCCAGATGAGTCCATCCCAGTTTTCATTTTAAAGCAACGCATACCTTGATTTACGCCAAACTCATCCTGACATTCACCGTGAGTTGAACAAAGCTTACCGTAATCTAAACCTGCGAATGTTGATAGTGAAGATAGAAGCAAAAAGTAAGAAAAGAGTAATTTCATAACGTATCCTTTGTGTATTACATCCATTCTAAAATGGTTCAAACTTTGAATAAACGTAAGGAATTTTCTACTACTTTCTTACGACTTATTCTTGAGCGCTACGATAAGGTTTTGCATGCCCTGCCACTCATCTAGAATCGGCCCACGCAACATAGGGTTTTCAATCGCCAGCTGATCAAGGGAAAACTCTGCTTTTCCATAATTACAGGGATAACAAGATGTTACTAAGTTATCTTCACTATTTTCCCCACCAAAGGCATGTGGAGTAATATGATCCAAAACAGTTGAGTGAATAAGAATAATTCCATGAGCATTTATATTACCTGGACCTTTTTGAAAACCTACATAGTTGAGTTTTTCAACAAACAAGTTCAAGAAGTCCTTCGTGAGGATGCGCCTTTGACAATAGCGGCATCGGTATCCATCCCTGATATTAAGCTCGCGCTCAATTTTAATTCCGGGCATACGCTTCCTTTGCTTACTTACCTTAGGAGGATCTGGTTTTTTTAAGATATTCTTTCTCTTGCCCCCTGCAACTTGTGCATGTTCTATATACCATTCCTGCATTTCTCGTGAACGAATTTGATCAATAATACCAATGGATTCCTCTCTTGAGCCATTGATAAATTTTTCCACAGCATAATTGAATTTCTCAAGTTCATCATCAAACCAATCCAATGGTCTTAATGTGCTATAGCGATCCCAAGCACGTGGATTCTCTCCCATCAACTGGCAAACACTCTTTCCTCTACACATGCCCCTCCCCATACGCATCGTCAATAATTTAATCGTAACGTTGATCAGGAAGATAGGGAGCCCTTCAGGGCCTTTAATTGATTAAGAATTCTTAATATTCGTAAAATATAAAATATAGTCCCTTTCTTTTCTAAGCGTTCAGAACTCCCAAAGAGCATGGTCGGATTGTCACCATTGTCTGATAGAACATTCAGAAGTATGATGAGAAGGTGAAGAACCTTATTTATTACGGATTATTACTCATCTTCTTGAGCCCACCAGTGCTCTGTGCACAAGGAGAAAAAAGCTTTACTATCCTCACTGAGCAGTGGCCGCCCTTCAATTATATTGAAGACTCTAAACTCACAGGACTCTCCACCGAAGTTGTCCAGCTGATTATGAAAGATCTTGGAATAAAAGCAGAAATCACCGTTTTACCAAGCATGAGAGCAAGAGCAGTTCTAGATGAATCAAAGCGGGCCCTCTTCTTCTCTTTTATCAGAACAGCTGAAAGAGAAAAGAACTACAAATGGATCGGTCCAATCGCAAAAGATTCTATATACTTTTATAAACAAAAGAATAGCGAACTCAAAATCAAAACATTGGAAGATGCAAAGAAGGTAAACTCCGTCTGTTCAAGAAATGCAGGGCTCGTCTTCAAACTCCTTAACCAAGCGGGGTTTAAGAATCTCGACACCAGTGTAACGGCCGAGAGTATCTATCTAAAAACAATTTTAGGGCGCTGTGATCTGGCCATTAGTGAAACACCGGCCGGCTATTTATTTTGGATGAAAGAGATGAAGCGCTCATCCGACACCCTTACCCAAACGCCTGTGAGTATCATTAACTCATCACTCTATATTGCCGCCTCCCTCGACATCCCCGACCAAGAAATCGCTCAAT